>JAMWBY010000085.1 GCA_023818745.1 Candidatus Omnitrophota bacterium | reverse complement strand
TATAAACGAAACATCTATTCTGTATTTATCAAATATTTTCCTGATTTCCTTTATTTCTTTCATATTCAAACTTCCTATTTGTGAATGTCTTAATTCAACTCCATCATAACCAATTTTTGAAGCAACCCTTATAAACTCTTCAATCCCTAAATCGACCCCTTTCTCTGTTTCAAATATTCTTCCTGATAATGCAATTTTCATATATCCTCCACTTTAAAAGGTATAAAAATTCTTTCATTTAAAATTTCTTCTTTTTTTATTATCTTTTGAAGTGTTTCAAGAGCTTTTCTTCCAACCTCTTCCCCTATTTCAGAAAATTTAAGTATTTTTATCATTACGTCTTTACCTATTAAATTTTTCATTTCAACACCCATTGATTCATCTATTAAAATTATTGCAGTTGGTGGATTCTTTAATGAAAAAAACTCATCTATTAACTCTATAACTTTTTCTTTTTCAAAATCACTTTCCTTTACTAAATTTTCATCATATTCAATCTTATATCTTTTTAATGCATTTTTATATCCATCAAGAAATAATAAACTTGAAGAAACCGCTCCGATTGAAATTGCCTGACTTATCGGTCCAGCAATAACTCCTATCCTTTTGTGTCCTTTTAGAATAAGTTTTTCTGTTATTTTTTCTCCTATATAGTCCTCATTTAAAAATATCGCAGGAACACTTGCTCCTTTATAATAATGACCAATACAAACAACTGGAATATTTTTATCAAGTATAAAATTTAGATCTTTTCTATCTATAAAGTCACACATTATAATTCCATCAAGTTCTTTATTGTCAATACTTTTAAAAAATAAATTTCCATTTTCACCTGTTATACTTCTTCCAGCAAGTGGATAAAAGAAAAAATGATAATTGTTTTCATAACCAGTTTTTTCAATTCCTTCAATTACCTTTTTAATATATGGATGAAGCAGAAAATTTATATTTCTAAAAACAATTCCTATATTTTTTATTTTTTCAGAGGTATTTTTTTCTCTTTCTATCAGGTCTGATACAAATGTTCCTTTTCCTTGAATTCTGTAAATATATCCTTCTCTTTCAAGTTCATTCAAAGCCCTTGTAACAGTCGCATAACTTAATCTAAATTTTTTAATTAAATAATTTTGAGAATAAAATAAATCTCCGCTTTTAAATTTCTCTTCTATCTCATCCCTTAAAATCTCTTTCAATTTAAAATAATTTGGTCTCATTTTACTTAATCTCTTAATCTATTAAGTATTATACCTATTATATTTTTTTTGTCAAGAGGAAATTTTTTATTAAGAGTTATCCTTGAAAATAGCCACTTTAAAATAGTAGAATGTGTTCTGTGAAAAAAGAAATCTCTATTTAGGAATTTAGGAGGTATGTGCTGGTGTATGTAAAATAGAATATCAACAAATAAATATTGTTAAAAACATTTACAAAAATATTCCTGTATTTACAGATTATAAAAAAATGCTGGATAATATTGAAACAGATATTGTGGGAATTTTAAACCCTCATTATAAAAGAGCAAAAGCAGTAATAGAAGCACTTTCAAGAAATAAACATGTAATTGTGGATAAACCAATGGCTATAAATATTAGTGAATTGGATAAAATAAAAAAAATATTGAAAAAAAAGAAAATCTTAAAATACTTTTACTTCTAACTTTAAGAGGAAATGGAAAATATAGAAAGGTTAAAGAAATAATTGAGAAAGGTATAATAGGAGAACCTGTTATTTGTTATACAAAAATGAGTGTAGAGTTAAAAAAAGAAAAAAGGCCTATCTGGTTTCTTGACTATCGTAAATCAGGTGGTCTGGCTTGTGACCTTGCTATACATTCTTTAGATATTCTTGAATGGATTACAGGAAAACATTTTTATGAAGTATTATCTTATCAAGAGAAAGTTGGAAATTTTACTGAAAAATATTTAGTCAATATTTTAAATATGATTTTAAAATTTAAAGAAGGTGGTTCTGCTGTAATAGAAGCAGATAGGATTTTACCAGAAGGATTGGGTTCTGACTATAGATTACATATTGTTGGAACTGAAGGACAAATTGATATGACATTAACAGGTTCAGTTTATTTAGAGACAAAAAATATAGTTAAAGAAATTCAAGAAATACCCGAAAATTTTTCTGTTGTAGGAAATTGGTTAAACAGTTTTGAAAGAAATGAAACTCCTTGTATCACAAATGACGATTCAATAAGAGCGAGTTTACTTGCAATTAAAGCAAGAGAGTCAGCATATAAAAAAATAAAAATTAGAATTTAAAAAATTTAGCAAAATCCATCCTTATATAAATATTTTGAAAATTAAAAATTTTGTAATAAAATGTATTTTGTAAATTTGAAAAATAAAAAAATAGGAGAAAGGAAAATTGAAGATAAAAGGTTTGAAAATTAAAGTAATTCCATTTTTTTTATTTCCTATAATTCTTGTGATAGTAGGGAAGGTTTTTGTTTTTAAGAATTATGTTCCTCTTATAAAAGATTATGAAAGAGAAAATATAAAATTTTTAATGGGTTTTTTGTATTTTGTTGGACTTGGTATTTTCTTTTTCTGTAACGGTTTTTCTGATTTTATATCAAAAAAATTATTTTTGAACAAAAACCAATTGGATGAGAAATTGAAAATATATTATATTTATACAGTAATAATGCTTTCTTTTTTAAACTTGATTTCTATAACTGGTTTTCTTGGATTTTTAATATGTGGAAATTTTGCATGGCTTGCTACTTTCTCAATAATCAACTTTTTCTCATTGTTTTCATATTTTCCTACTGAAAAAAGATTTAATAAAAAACTTGAATTCTTTTTTGATTAGAATTGGAAAATTATTTTTATCTCTGCAACTACATTACCAAATAAGAAAATAAGAGCGGAATACGGGATTGTGCTTAGCGTAAAAGTTATAAAAATTTTGACGCACCAACTCTGCTTGCTAATTTTGGCTTCTTTAGTCGTTTTGAACCCTATGGTTCAACTTCCTTCCATAAGAAGAATTTCAGAGCGGGATACGGGATTTGAACCCGCGACCACGAGCTTGGGAAGCTCGCACTCTACCGCTGAGTTAATCCCGCTTTTATATAATTATACTCCAAATCATAAAAAATTTAAAAACTTGACTTTTCAAAAAATTCCTTTTATTATTTTTATAGGGGAAAAATGGATACAGAATTAAAAAAATTGCAAGATCTTTTAACCTTTAAACAAACAGAAATAGAAAATTTGAAAAGGGAAGCTGAAAATTATAAGGAGATTTTATCACATTTCCCTGGAATAATAGTTGTTCTTAACCCAAATGGAATAATTGAGTATATAAACGAAAATGGTGCAAAAATTATAGGTTATTATTCAACAGAAGAATTAATATACCAAAACTGGTTTGAAAAATGTATTCCTGAAAATATAAGAGATTCTTTAAAATTTGTTTTTAATAAAATTATTGAAGGTCATATTGAAGAATTTAAATATTACGAAAACCTTGTAGAAACAAAATTTAAGACCCAAAAACTTATAGGATGGAGAAACAGTTATTTAAAAGATGCTGTTGGAAATATTACTAAAGTAATATCTTATGGAACTGAAATTTCAAAAGATATCTTGAGAAAAGATAAAGTTGGTGAACTAACTAAAATTTTTGAAGTTTTACCTGAAGCAATACATCTAATTGATAGAGAATATATAATTTTGTATATTAATGAAACATTTAAGAAATGGAATATATTGTTGGGATTATCAACAGATGTAATAGGAAAAAATATTTTTAATGTTTTTCCATTTCTCTCAGAAAAAGTTAGGGAAGAGTATGAAGAGGTTTTCAAAACAGGTGAAATTTTAATAACGAAAGAGGAAAATAGATTAAAAGATAAAGTAATTATTACAGAGACAAGAAAAATCCCCCTATTTGAAAAAGAAAAAGTAAGTCATATTATCACATTTATAAGAGAAATCACTAATTTTTTAAACTTTTGACGTCTCTTTTTCAAAGTCCTTTAGCTGATTTAAAAAATTATTAACAGAATTTTCTATTTCATTCCATTTAATCTCTTCTCTCGGAACCATTTTTGTTTCTTTAACAACATATAGTAAAAACAAATCTTCTCCATTTTCTTTTATATATTTTATTGCTTCTCTTCTACTCTCAAATAATTTTTCCTTTCTTTCCTCAACAGACATTTTTTTTAATTCTTCTTCTGGTAAGTTTCTTATAACTCCATACATAATTGAGGAAATTGTGAATTCTCTCACAAGTAAAATTTCTTCTACTATCTGTTCTCCTGTGCTTATTCCAGTTATAAGCGCTTCTTCAGGTGTGAGGCAAAGATATGTCTTGGGTCTAATTCTATATCTTTTTACCTCTTTTTCCATTAATTTTATATTACCTTAAATTTTTGAATAGTTCAATCCTTCATCAAGCATAATAAGATAATTGGTAGGTGGTATATAATTTGCAATTGAATTTCCACTCCCTAAAGCATATTTAAAAGGCATACAATTGTCAAGTATTTCTCTTACATATCTTCTTAAATTTGTCTCATCAAAAGTAGCAAGTTTATTTACATCAACACCACCTAAAACAGCAATCTTATCACCAAAGTTCTTTTTAAACTCCGAAACAGGAATAATCTCATCTTGAAAAGAATGAAAAGCATCTATTTTAACATCCTTAATAAAATCATCTATAATATTTAAAATATTTCCACAACAATGAAACCAATACATCTTTCCATTTTTATGAGCAATTTCTGAATATTTTTTATGCCAAGGAATAACAAGTTTTCTTAAATGTTCTGGAGATAGAAAAGTTCCTGTTTTAAAACCAAGGTCGTCTCCTTGAAAAAAGCCCTCTATATTTTCTATTTCAACAACATTTTTATAAAACTCATAAATAATCTCTCCTACTCTATTAAAAACTGCTTCTACAAGAGAAAAATCATCAACTATTAAATAACTC
>JAMWBY010000015.1 GCA_023818745.1 Candidatus Omnitrophota bacterium | reverse complement strand
AATTATATTTTGGGGGAATTAAATTTTGATGAAGTTATAGAGTATTTAAATATTCTTGGAATGAATCCAAAGATATTACAAAGAAAAAAAGATGACTTTATTTTTGAGATAGAAAGTCCTGCAAACAGACCAGACCTTTTGAGTTTTATAGGACTTTTGAGAGAAATTTTACCTTTTGGAAAATTTTCTATAAAAGAAATAAATGGGGAAATAGAAGAAGAAATTGATAACTTCATTCCCGTAGAGATAGAAGATATTAAAGATTGTCCTTATTATTCATGCAGAATAATAAAGGGAATAAATAATACTAAATCCAATCAAGAGTTTAAAGAAATAATTGAGGACATAGGTTTTAGAAGTTCCTTTCTAGTTGTTGACATTTCAAATTTTGTTATGTGTGAAGTAGGACAGCCATTACATATTTTTGACCTTGATAAAATAAAAGGGAAAATAATTGTGAGAAGAGGAAGGAAAGGAGAAAAGTTGATCACTATTGATGGCAAAGATAGAGATGTTGAAGATATTTTAATTATCGCGGATGAAGAAAAACCTATTGCTATAGCAGGAATAATGGGTGGAGCAAATACAGAAGTTAGTGAAGAAACAAAAAATATTTTGATTGAAAGTGCTTATTTTAGTCAATCTATTATAAGGAGGGGAAGTAAAAAACTTGGATTAATTACTGAAGCATCTTTAAGATTTGAAAAAGGACTGAATGTTACAATGGCTGAGAAAGGTATGGAAAGAGCAACTATTATGATTAAAAAATTTTGTGGTGGACAGGTTGGAAGAATTAGTTTTGCAGGCACAAGGGAAGAAACAAAAAAACAGATATATTTAAAAAAAGAAAAGATAGAAAAAATTCTTGGGATAAAAGTTGAAGATGAATTTTTAAAAGATATCTTTGAGAAGTTAAATTTTGGTATTAAAAAAGAAAATGGAGAATTTCTTTTAACTATTTCAGAATATAGAAAAGATGTTAAGGAAGATATAGATATTATTGAGGAGATTGCAAAATACAAGAAATATATGGAAATACCTTTAGAAATCCCCTACGCTGTTATAAAGCCCTCTTTTTTATCTTCAAATTATGAAATTTTTAAAAAAATAAGAAATATTCTTGTTAATCTTGGTTTTTGGGAAGTTATAACTTTAAGTTTTATTTCTGATTTAATTGCTAAAAAATTTCTATCTGATACTATAGAAATAGAAAATCCTCTTTCTCAATCTTTTTCTTTTTTAAGAAATTCTTTGATTTTTAATGTTCTTGAAGTTGTAAAATATAACCTTTCATATCAAAATAGAAAAATTGAAATATTTGAGTTGGGAAAGGTTTACAAGAAAGACGGAGAAGAAAATTTTGAAGAAAAAGATTCACTTTTAATTGTATCTTTGAATGTTGGAACATTTTTTGATTTCAAGGGGAAAATTGAGAAATTTTTTTATGAATGTGGATTAGAAAATTTAGAGTATATTAAAGAATATAGGAATTTTGCAGAGAGTGGAACAAATTATGGTATATATTATTCAGAAGAAAAAGTTGGAGATTTATTTTTACCATCTGAAGAGTTGAAAAATTTTTATGATATAGAAGGAGAGATTTATATATGTGAAATTTTAATTGAAAATCTATTGAAATATATAAATTTTGAAAAGAAGTTCAAACAATTGCCTAAATTTCCTTTTTCGCAAAGAGATTTTTCTTTTTTATTCCCTGAAAATATAAACTGGAAAGAAATTGAAAAGGAAATAATGAATCTAAATCTTCCTATTGAGAAAATTGAAGTTTTTGATATATATAGGGGAAAAAATATACCAGATGATAAAATAAGTGTAAGTTTTTCTATTACTTTTCGTTCGTTAGAGAAAACACTTGATAGTGAAGAAATAGATAATTTTTCAAAATTAATAATTAAAACGATTGAGGGGAAATTTAAAGGGAAACTTAGAGGAGAAAATGTATAAAATAAATATACTTGGGAAAACATATTCAATTCATTCATCTCTTCCATTGCCAGAGTTAAATAAAGTTGTAAAGGAAATAAATGAAAAATATAAAACTTTTCAAAATGAATACAAGTTTTTTGATAAGGTTGACATTTTAATTTTTTATATAATTGAATTATATGAGTTAATTTACAACTTAAAAAAGGAACTCTCATTAAAAGAAGAATATAAAACTACAGTTATAAAAAAAATAGAAGATGTTGAAAAAGAATTAAATGTAATGCTTGAAAAACTTGACAAAATATGAATAAAGGTGTAAAATTTTAAACTATGCGGGGTGGAGCAGTGGTAGCTCGCCAGGCCCATAACCTGGAGGTCGGCCGTTCAAATCGGCCCCCCGCAATTTCAGTTTTATAAAGGAGTAATATAGTGAAGGTGGGAGGCAGGAGAAATTTAGTTATTGATATAGGTTCAACAAAGATTCGTGTTATAGATTTAGGGTATTTAGGTGGAAAAATTGTCCTTACATATTATAATGAACTTGACCTTTCTAATGTTTCAGGGGAAGAAATTGATGATTTTATAAGAACAGAAGGGAAAAAATTTATTCAATCTTTGCCAGGGAAAAGTTATTATGTTTCAATTCCAAGCAGAGGTGTTCTGGTAAGAGCATTAAGTGTTCCAAAAGTTCCGGTTAAAAAATTAAAAGATATTCTTAAGTATGAAGTTCAGCAGCAAATTCCGTTTCCTCTTGAAGTAGTAAATTGGAAATATCAAATTTTTGAAGAAATAGAACAGAATTATAATGTTATTCTTGGTGCTATAAAAAAAGAAATTTTAAATGAATATATTAGAAAAATAACTTCGCTCGGGATTGACCCGTATTTTCTTGATGCAGATAGTTTAGCCCTGATAAATATTTTCGTTGTTTTGAAAAATATTGGTAGAGAAAAATGTATGGGACTTCTTGAAATAGGTGCTAATTCTACTAATTTAATTATAATTTATAAAGAAAAATTTCTTGTAAGGTCTCTTACTGTATCAGGAAACACTATTACAAATGCTATTGCTGAAACAGAAAACAAGGAATTTTCTGAAGCAGAGATAGAAAAAAAAGAAAAAGGAGTAGAAAGTAGTGTAGTGATGAGTTCTCTTGATAGTTTACATACAGAATTACAAAATTCAATAGATTATTGGAGATTTACTCTAAAAGGACCAGAACTTGAAAGTATATATCTCTGTGGAGGAAGTTGTTTATTGAAAGGATTGAAGGAATATTTTGAAGAGAAAAGTAGAGTCCCTGTTTATTATTTTAAACCATTAGAAGATATAGAAGTAGAAGATAAATATTCTTACTTAAAAGAAAAAGATGAAGAACTTGTAACTATACTCGGGATTGGTTTAAGGAAAATATTGCCTGTTTTCATAAACATCAATTTTTTGCCTGAAGAGATAGAAAGAATAAAGGAATTTAGAGTTAATAGACCTTATATATACCTTTCAATTTTAATGGCAGGAATTATATCTTTAACCCCTGTTCTTTTTTATAATCAGGATAAGATAATGCTTGAAGGTATTTTAAAAGATATTGAAGTTTCTTTAGGTCAATATGAGAAATATAAGCCAGAATTAGAAAAACTTAATAAAGAAATAAATGAACTTGATGGTAAAGTAAAAATTGTGAAAGAATTACTGGATAAGAAAAATATCTGGTTAAAAAGAATTTTAACAATAGGAAACACCCTGCCAAGTAGTAAAATTTATTTAACCTCAATAACTCCTGGTATTGTCTCAGCGGAAAAAAAAGAAGCTCCTGCTGAACAAGGGCCAGAAGGTCAACCTATTGGTCCAACATCTGAACAACCCAAGAAAGAAGAAATAAGGGTAGAAAGTAGTAATGTTTTTACCTTAATAGGAGAAGTGATAATAGGAGATATAAAGACAGCATTTAATGATTTCAAGGATTTTGTGGATGCTTTGAGTAAACTGGATTTTATTCAAAAAGTGGAGATAAAATCCTGTGAAGTAAATAAAGAAAAAAATAAAATAGATTTTGAAATTGTTTTGAATTTAAAATGAAAAAGATATTTAACTTATTAAAAAGGTTTTCTTTATATATTTCATTTGTAATTGTGTTAGGGATTATGATTGGAGGTTATTTTTTTAATAAAAAGACAAATCAGGAAATAAAAAAGATGGAAGAGCAAATTAAAACCAAATATCAAGAAGTTAAAAAATATGAAACGGAAAGAGACAAAGCACCTTCTCCTGAATTAATAGGGAAACTTGAAAAAAAGAAGAATTTTTTGGAAAAACAGTTTGAAGTTATGTTAAATAGTTTTTCTACATACTATCCAACAATACCAGAATTTACGAGATATCCATCAATAGAATTTAAAGAATATATTTATTTTTCTGAGGATAAACTTCAAAAAATGGCAAAAACAAGAGATGTGGACATACCTACTTCTTTACCTTTTCCTAAAACAGGACTTATTGATATGAATTTGATACCCAGTTTAACCAAAAGATTTGAAGTAGTAAAGGACCTTATTAAACTTGTAATAGATGCTGGAGTTACAAAAATAGATAATATAGCACCGGGAGAACCCACCTCTGTCTTATTTTATGAAACAATTCCTCTTAAATTAAGTATTTCAGGAACAAGTAATGAAATAATGAGATGCATTAAGTATTTTGACAACCCATCTTCTTATTTTACAGTAGAAAATGTTTTAATAACTAATATTGAAGAAAATATTTATAAGGCCAATATTGATTTGAATGCTATTATTTTAAAAAGTAAAAAAGATAAGCAAGGATAATTTATGGAAGAAAAAAGAACCAGAAAAAATATAATAAGTAGAAAAGAGAAGAAAGATAAGTTAGTTGAATTTATTAAAAGGAAGAGAGAGGAAAGAGCAAAAAAATTGAAATTAAAAAGATCCATCCCCCAAATAAAGCATCCCCAAACATATGAAGAAAGAAAAAGTGTTAAACCACAGGAAGTAAATAAAGCATTCAAATTAAATAGCAAGAGAAAAAAAGAAAGAAGAGAAAAATTGCTTGCTCTTGTGGCGAAAAAAAGAGAAGAGAGAAAAAAGAAAAAATTATTGATTTTAGAAAAGAAAGAGAAGCAAAAAGAGGAGATAAAGAGGATAAAAGAGGAAGCGGAGAGAAAAAGACAAGAGGAGTTAAAGAAGAGAGAAGAGGAAGTCAAGAGGAGGAAGGAAGAAGAAGAGAGCAAGAGGAGAGAGCGAGAGGAATTACATAGGAAGGCAGAGCAAGAGAGGTTATTAAGGATAGAGAAAGCGAAGAAGGATAGAGAAAGCAGGAGACAAGTTCTTATAAATTTATTAAAAGCGAGGGTAGAGGAGCAGGAGAAATTAAGACAAAAAGCGATATTAGAAAAAGAAGAGAGGGAGAGAGTAAGACAAGAGGAGATAAAGAGGATAAAAGAGGAGGCGGAGAGAAAAAGACAAGAGGAGATAAAGAAGAGAGAAGAGGAAGCCAAGAGGAGGAAGGAAGAAGAAGAGAGCAAGAGGAGAGAGCGAGAGGAATTACATAGGAAGGCAGAGCAAGAGAGGTTATTAAGGATAGAGAAAGCGAAGAAGGATAGAGAAAGCAGGAGAGAAGTTCTTATTCAATTTCTTAGACAGAAAGAACTTGCAAACCATATAAAAAGAGAAAAAGGAGTTCTTTTATCTTCTATTGCAACTGATAGAAAACAAAGAGAAAAAGAAAAAAAGATTGAACTTTCTAAAATAAAAGAAGAAATTTTAAAGAAGGAAAAAGAAACACTTCTTAAAAAAGCACAGGAAGAAAAGAAAATAAATACATACTTATCGGGTTTAAAGAAAACAATATCAGAAATATCTTCAGAACCAAAGCAACAAATAACCAGTTCCATAAAAAATATTTCAAGTTTTATAATAGTTTCTAAGAAAAAAATTCCAAAGAAGATACCTATAGAAGTTGTTGAGAAAGTAGAAAGACCTAAAGTTATTCCTGCAAAAAGACCAAAAGCAGTTACGTATAAAGAACCATTCCAGTTGAATGTATTTTTGAGAAGAAATATTTTTAAATTTGTATTTTTAATTCTTTTATTATTATGGCTTTCAGAATTTTTTATGTATATGAGGAAATTGGTTACACCTGAAGAAAGGTTAAAAATGATAATTGGAGAAATAGATATAAAAAAAGAAGAAAAGAAGCCATCATCAGAATCTTTTGCAAAAGAAGAACTTGTTTATTATACAAAAGAGAAAATTGATATAGAAGGTAAAAGAGACCCATTTTCCACAGGTAGATTAACAATGGAGGTAATGAGAAAACCTATCCCAACAAATATAATATTTGCTAAAAAGCCAGAGGTTATATCAATAATGAAACCTCCTAAATTTATAAGTATTTTAAAACCAGAAGAAAAAATTTCAAAACCAGAACCATTAACTGCACCCAAAATTGCTTCAATTGAAAAACCAACTCCACTTACTACTACGGAAGTTACAGTTAGTCCTAAATTACCAGAAATTCCAAAAGTTCAAAAAGTAGAACCCTTACCCTTTGTATTGCTTCAGAAAGAATGCCCACTTATTTATAGAGGAAGAATGATTCTTGAAGGAGTAGAATATTTCTTTATAGAAGGAGAAAAAAGAACTTATAGAGTAACAATAGGAGATACTGTTGAGGGATATAAAATCTTAAAGAGGGAAAATAGTAAACTTTACTTATCAAAAGAAGGTCTAATATATGAAATTAGTGCTCAATAAGTTGACAATGAAAGATAAAAAAGGTAAAATAACAAAGGGGAAAAAATGAAGAAATTTGTTATAATTGTGAGTTTGTTTTTAAGTGTTCTTGTTATAGGTCAAACAAGTTATAATCTTGAAGAACTTTATAAGCAAGGTGTAAATTTATATAATCAAGGGAAGTATTCAGAAGCGCTTAGTATTTTTACCAAAATTCAAGGACTTGCTCCTTCTTTCAAGAGTAGCCAGGTTAATAATTATATACAGAGTGCAAAGGCAAAACTTAAAGAATTAGGTGTTCAGGAAACATATAAATTAGAGGAAGGTATTGAGAAAGAAATAACAGTTTCTAAAGAAGCGGCTCAAAAGTTAATAGAATATGCCCAAAGAATTCTTATGGAAACAAGCGATTATTTGAAAGAGATGAAGACAAGACATAATATTTCTGACTTTGATATGCTTACACCAAATTCTGTATTTCAAATGGCTTATAAATCATTCAACGACGGACAATACACAGAAGCGATTCGTCTTGCAAACAAAGCAAGATTTGAACTTGATAATATTATCCAAAAAGAAGCAGAAAGAGCAGTAAAACCAATGCTTGGAGAAGTTGGAGAAAAGTTGGTTACTCTTAATTTAACAAATGCTGATTTACAGCAAACATTAAAACTTATTTATGATTTTACAGGAGTAAATATAATTTTAAGTAAAGGTGTTTCTGGAAGGGTCACTTTAAATATTCAGGATTTACCTTTAAAAAAAGTTCTTGATCTAATATGTGAGGCAAATGGTCTTAAGTATGTTTATGAAGATAATGTTGTAAAAATTATGACAAAGGATGAATATGAAAAGAAAATGGGTGTATTTAAGCAAGCAGGTAAAGGGGTTTTTAATGTGAGATTTGGCGATGCTAAAAGTATAGTAAAAGTATTAAAAGAAACATTTAGAGACGTAGACATAATTTTAGAACCAAGAACAAACTCAATAATCGTTAACACAGACAAATCAGATTTACTATCAAGAATATCAGAAATTATTTCTTCATTAGATACCCCAATTTCCCAGGTTTTAATTGAAGCAAAACTTGTTGAAATCAGGTCTAAAACCGAAAATATGTTTGCTATTGACTGGCTAATAACAAACAGATTTATAGATGCTTTGAATATTAATTTATACGGTCCAAGATGGGGTGATAATTTTTCACCCTCATCCCTTCCAACAGGTAGATTTTCTTTTGGTATTTCTCATAGAGATTTTAATGCTTTAATAACAGCACTTTCTGAATATGGTAAAACCAGATTAATTCAATCACCTAAAATAATGACTTTAAATGGAGAACCTGCAGAGATAAGGGTTATTACAACTTATCCTTTTATTTCAACCTCAACAACTTATACTTATGACCCTACAACAGGTCAGATGAGGGCAGCAACTACTACAGTTACAGTGAATGAAGAGGAGATTGGTATTACTTTTAACATTACTCCAACAATTAATCCAAACAGAACTGTTACTCTTGATACACAAATAGTTGATAGAAATTTAGTAGATTGGGTAGTTCGTTCTGGTGCTACATATTTCGTAGAATATCCTGTGATTGCCGAAAGAGCAGCAACTCAAAAGATAACATTATTTGATGGCAATTCACTTGTAGTTGGTGGTTTAATTAAAGAAGATGAGGGAATAGATGAAAGAGGAGGTCCATTTTTAAGAAAGATTCCAATACTTGGATATTTATTTAAAAAGCCAAAATATTCAAAACACAAAAGCGAACTTATTCTTTTTATAACTCCTTATATTGTCACATCTTTTGAAGAAGGGAAAATATTAACAACTCCGGATATTAAAAAATCTGAGGAACCAATAGGTGATAAATTTATTAAAAGTTTTTAATTAAACAGAGAAATTTAGGAGGTGAAAAAGATGAAAAAACAAATAATGTTGATTATAATGGTAACATTAGTATTTAAAGGAAAGATTTATAGTCAGACATCAAGTTCTGGAACAAGTAGGTCATCAGGAGGAACAACTTTATTGACTACTGAGAGAAAGGAATTAACTGAAGAAGATATCAGGGCAAAAATATTAAGTGTAATTAATTCTACAATTGGTAGCAAATTAAGACATCCAGACCCTAAAGTTAGAAAACAGGCATTAACATATCTTGTCTCTTTACTGGGAACATCTGGAATATTCAATACCACAGGAACAACAAGTGGAACATCTTCAACGCAAACAGTAAGTTTAGTTGGGGTTCAGTTTATTTCAGATCTTTTTCTTCTTCTTAACGATTCAGATCCAGAAGTAAGCGACCTTTCAAGAGTTGCTCTTGATGTTTTATTTGGCACAGAGGATACTTTTTTAAAATATATGGAAGACCCAGACCCCACTATAAGAAAATATGCAATAAGAATTTATACTGAAAGGTCTATTACTGCAAGAAGCACACAAGATACAACAACACAGGATAAAGGTTATATAAATCAACTTTTTGCTTTAAGGACTCTTCTAGTAAGATTGAAATATGAGAAGGATGAAGGAACAAGGAAAACTTTAACTGATGCAATAGAACAAATACTTTCTTATACTTCTACTACTGGAGAGACAAAAAAAGTAAGGTCAGTTGATCAGACAATACTTAATTATTTAAATGATGAAAATCCTGATGTGAGAAAAAACGCATTGAAGATAATCGCTTCAATGGAGTATAATCCAGCAGTTTTAAATATACTTCTTGACAAATTAAAAGTAGAAAAAGATGAAGAAGTAAAAGCAGAAATTGAAAGAACAATAGAGGTTATTTCTGGTGGATTTGGTAGAGAGGTTCGTTAAGAAATGTCTCTAAGATTAAAAAGAATTTTAATTTTCTTTTTATTTTCAGCTTTTGTTTTTGGGGAAAAAGAATTTTATCTTAATTTTAATAATGTTGAGATAAAGACATTTATAAAATTTATAGGTGAAATAACAAAAGAAAATTATGTTATAGACCCCAATGTAAAAGGAATGATAACAATTTATTCAAAAACACCTATACCGGTTGACCAAATAGATAGAAATTTTAAAGCAATTTTAAATTTTTACGGTTTTACAGTTATTAAAAAAGAGGGTTTGTGTCTGATTACTTCAATAACTGAGGGAAAACAGATATCTAAATTTATAAACATAGGAGAAGTTCCAAAAGATAAAGAAGACGAATTTATAAATCAAATTATTACTTTAAAATATTATCCCTCAGATAATATTTCACCCTTAATAACTCCATATTTATCAAAAGGTGGGCAGATTACTATTGATACAAGGACAAATACTTTAATAATTTCAGATATAGGAGAAAATATAAAAAAAATTAAAGAGATTATTGATAACTTTGATAAACCAAGTCCACCTGGTCAAGAAGAAATAAGAGTTTTTAAATTGCAGAATGCAGATGCAGAAGAGATTGCTAATGTCTTAACTCAAGTATTTCAAAGGGTAACACCTACTGTTAGAACTGTAACTCCTTCAACTCCAACACCAACAACTCCAACAATAAGAACAATTCCTTCAAGAACAACAGGAACAACGACTCCAACTCCTACTACTCAAGCAGTTCCAACTACTCCTACTATAACAACTTTTAGAACACCAGTAACAACTACTGCAACTTTACAGCCATATGTAGTTCCAGTTAAGGCAACAAATTCAATAGTGGTATATTCAGACCCACAAAATTTTCCAACAATTGAAAAAATTGTAAAAGAACTTGATGTTTTACCCAATCAGGTTTTAATTGAAGCCCTTATAGCAGAAGTTACATTTGACAAATTTAAAGAAATTGGAGTTGAATGGGCTAATACGTGGAAATTTGATGGAGAAACATATACAGGAATTGCAGGAACAAATCTTGGCACACTTTATGACTATATAAAAACAGGAGTGCCACCTTCTGGACTTTCAATCGGTGTTTATAAAGGTGATTTTACTTTTCCTTTAAGTGTTGGTGCATTGATAAATTTATATGCTAAAGATACACAATTTAAGATACTTTCAACTCCACAACTTGTTACAACAGATAATCAGGAAGCAAGTATAAATGTTAGTGAAAATATACCATATCTTAAAGAAACAAGATTTTATGCATATGGCACAGGACAGATAGGAGATATTGTTAAAAGTTATGATTATAAGGATGTCGGGATTATTTTGAAAATTATTCCTCAAATAAGTCAGGATAAATATGTAAAGTTGAAGATTATTCAAGAAGTGACAAAGATTATAGAAGGTGGAATTCCTGAAGCACCAACCACTGCAAAAAGGCAGGCAGATACAACTTTAATAATTCCAAATGGGAAAACAGTTGTTCTTGGTGGATTATTAAGAGATGATGCAGAAAAATCGGTTCAGAAAGTTCCATTTTTAGGTGATATCCCTTTGCTTGGACATCTTTTTAGAAAACAAACAACAAAAACAGTAAAGACAAATTTAATGATATTTATAACTCCAAGAATAATTTCAACTTTTGAAGAAGCAGAAAAGATAAAACAGGAAAAAGAAAAAGTCATTAAAAATGAAAAGGGTGGTTAATTAAAAAATGGAGAAGAAAACAAATTGGATTGACGACTTTGAAGATAGAATAGACCCAGAAATTTTAAATATTTTTCCTTACAATTTTCTAAAAAATAATTGTTTTATTCCTGTAATTGGTGATAATGGAGATGTTTATATTATAACAAGCGATCCTTTCAATCTTGATATTGGAGAAATCAAAACTATTTTAAAAAGAGATGTAAAAATTATGTTATCAAGCAAAGAAAAAATTTTGTCTGTTATTGAGAAGTTTTATTATCATCCAAGTTCTTCAAAAAAAATTATTGATGATTTAAGTTCAGAAGAAATACTCCATATAGAAGAGGATTTTGATACAGAAACAGCAAATTTACTTGACCTTGCTAATAAAGCACCGGTTATAAGAATAGTAAATCAGATAATTTATAAAGCAATTTCAATGAGAGCAAGTGATATTCATTTACAGATAACAGAAAATCTTTTAAAAGTTAGATATAGGATAGATGGCGTATTACATGATGTTTTTGTATTACCTAAAAAATTTCATCCATCAATTGTTACAAGAATTAAGATAATGTCAAATCTTGATATTGCAGAAAAAAGGATTCCTCAAGATGGAAGAACTTCTATAAAAGTTGATGGTAAAAAAATAGACATAAGAATTTCAATACTACCGACTTTTTTTGGAGAATCAGTTGTATTGAGGTTGCTTGATAGAGAAACATTTTTACTTGGACTTGAAGAACTTGGTTTTTCAGAAGATAATTATAAAAAATTTAATCAATTAATTCATTCTGACCATGGAATAATTTTATTAACAGGTCCAACTGGAAGTGGGAAAACCACTACCTTATATGCTGCCTTATCAAAAATTAACAATCCAGGAATAAACATAATAACTCTTGAAGACCCTGTTGAGTATAATCTTGAAGGAATAAATCAAATTCAAACAAATCCAAAGGTTGGTTTAACTTTTGCAAATGGTTTAAGGTCTATTTTAAGACATGACCCTAATGTGATAATGGTTGGCGAGATAAGAGATTTAGAAACAGCGGAAATGGCAATTCAAGCATCTTTAACAGGTCATCTTGTTTTTTCTACTCTTCATACTAACGATTCAACAAGTGCAATTGTAAGATTAATAGATATGGGAATAGAGCCATATTTAATTGCTTCTTCTTTAATAGGAGTTATGGCTCAAAGATTGATAAGATTAAATTGCCCAGATTGTTCTGTTGTTGAAAAACCACCATTAGAACTTCTTACTGCTATAGGTCTTGAGGAAAAAGATATTTTAGATGGTAAGTTTATGAGAGGAACTGGTTGTGATAAATGTTTAAAAGATGGTTATTATGGAAGAACTGGTATTTTTGAGTTACTGGTTATTGATGAAGAAATTAGAGAACTAATACTTAAAAGAGAATCATCGTCTAACATTAAAAAGATGGCTTTGAAAAAAGGTATGAAAACATTAAGAATGGATGGAATAGAAAAAGTGAAAAAAGGTCTTACCACAATCTCTGAAGTTTTAAGAGTAACACAGGAAAATTAAAAATGCCAACCTATTCCTATATTTTAATTGATAAAAAAGGTAGAGTTATTAAAGGGAAAAAAGAAACAGAAAATTTAAGTTTATTAAAAGAGGAATTTCAAAAACAGAATTTATATATAGTAAAGATTGAAGAAATTAAAAAGTTTGATTTTAAATTTTTTAAAAAAATTAAACAAGAAGATTTAATCGTTGCAATAAGAGAATTATCCACTTTTTTAAATTCTGGAATCCCACTTGATGAATGTCTTACTGGATTAATTTCTCAGATGAAAGAAGGAGAATTAAAGAATGTGTTTATAGATATTCAGAAAAGTGTTAGAGAAGGAGCAAGTTTTTCCCAGGCATTAAAGAAACATTCTTTTTTGTTTTCAGATATGATAATTTCAATGGTAAGAACAGGAGAGGAAACAGGAAATCTTGACCTTATCCTTTCAAGAATAGTAGAATTTCTTGAAAAAAGAAATGCTTTTAAAAATAGAATAAGAACAATTATGGCCTATCCTACTTTTATGATTATGGTTGCCTTTTTTGTTATTATTTTTGTTTTCTCTTTTATAATACCCACGATTACAAGAATATTCAGTGAAGTTTCATTAAATCTGCCTTTTTTAACAAGAATTTTGATAAAATTAGCGACATTTTTAAAACTTTCATGGATATATTTTATTTTTTTCATCTTTTTACTATTTTTCACAATAAAAAGTTTTTCAAAAACAGAAAAAGGAAAATTTTTAATTGAACGGATAATATGGAAAATACCTTTTTTAAATGACTTCTTTTTGAAAAGAGAAATTATAAATTTTTCTAAAACAATGGCTACATTGATAAAAGGAGGAGTAGATATTCTTGAATCACTAAATATTGGAAAAGATGTTCTTTTGAGTAATTATATAAAAAAGGAAATAGAAGAAATTATTAAATATGTTTCAAAAGGTGGCTCCATTTCTTTGGGTTTTTCAAAAAGTAATTATTTTCCATATTTATTCACTCAACTTATCTCAGCAGGTGAAAGGAGTGGAAATTTATCAGAAATGTTTGATAAAATTAGTGATATTTATGAAGAAGAATTATCTCAAAAATCTACAAGATTTGTATCTTTTTTAGAGCCAGTTATGATACTTTTTATGGGTGGAATTATAGGTTTTATTGTAATGTCTGTATTGTTGCCAATTTTCCAAATTTCACAGGCAATAAGATAGAGAAAAAATGTATAAAAGAGGATTCACATTTATTGAATTGATGGTTGTAATAGTGATAATTGGAATGCTTGCAATGGTTGTAATGCCTTCTTTTTTAAAAAGAATTGATGATGCTAAAATAACTGCTGCAAAAGTTCAAATAAAAAGTTTTGAAAGTGGACTTAAATTATTTTATCTTGATAATGGCTTCTATCCTTCAACTGAACAGGGACTTTACTCCTTAATAGAAAAACCAACAACTGGGAGAATTCCAGAAAAATGGAGGGAAGGCGGCTATCTTGATAAACCTTATATTCCTAAAGATCCGTGGGGAAACGATTATATTTATTTAAGTCCTGGAAGAAATGGAGAAGAATATGAAATTATTTCGTATGGAAGAGATGGAAAAGAGGGTGGAGAGGGTGCTGATGCGGATATATCAAGTTCTGAAATTGAATAAAGGTTTTACACTTTTTGAGATGATTGTCGTGCTTATTTTAATTTCCTTTTTTTTTCTTTAATTTTCCCCTCCATTAAGGTATTTATTCCTGAATTTCAAAATGAAGAATTACAGAAAATTATTGATAAAATAAAAGAAGCGGAAAAGTATTCAATTTCAGAAAATAAAATTGTATATTTCTATTTTGACATTGATAACGACACCTACTGGTATGAAGACAAAGAAGGGAATTCTTCAGAAATTTCATTCTGTGAATTTGATTTTTATAAGGGGAAAAATGATTTTAAAGAACAAAATGAAGGAACTTTATTTTTTAAAATTCAATCTGATAGCAGAAAAAGTTTTTTACTTTTATATATTTATGACATAAAAAATGATTTGATCTATACTTTTTTTAGTAATCCTTTTTCAGATATAGAAATTTTAAAAGGGGAGGTTAAATTTGAATATTTCTAAAAATGGTTTTACTTTTCTTGAAATTATGATTGCCATAGGTCTATTTGGTATCGTAGTTATTACCTGTTTATCCAATTATCTTACCTGTATAAAAAATATAAAAGTTATAAATGATAAAATCTATGCTTTAATTTTAACTAACCAGAAAATCCAAGAAATGAAAATTAATCATGAAGAGATCAAAGAAGACACAGGTGTTTTTTCTAATTCTGATTTTATATGGACAATAGAACTTTCAGAAAATATTATTTATGATACTATTACAAATATAGAATTTATACCATATAAATTAACTATTGAAGGACCTTATATTTCATATGTATCAATTTTGCCATTTTTAAAAGTTCAAAAAAAGAATGAATAAAAAAAATAGAGGTTTTACACTTGTTGAGATTTTAATTTCAATTTTACTCATTTCTATCAGTTTTATTCTCATTCAGAGGACTTTTTTTACATTGCAGAGAAATATACTTACTGCCCAACAAAAAATGAAAAATAGTGAAATACTTTTTAAATTTTTCACTTTTTTAAATTCGGAAATAACTGGAATCTGTGATTTGAAAAATATTAAATTAAATAAAGAAGAAATTGTCTTTACTACAAACCTTCAAGATTTTTTACATCCTGTAGAAGTTACTTATAAAGTTGAACACCAGCAATATGACTTACTTTTAAGGAAACAAAAAGATATTTTTACAAATTATGAATTTACAATACCTGTTTTAAGTGCTGAAAATATTGGATTTTTATTTTTTATAAATGGAGAATGGAAATACAAGGTTGAAACAGATGAAAAACCTGATGGTATCGGTCTGGAAATTTATATAAGAGGTGAAAGAATTTTTTATCCTGTATATTTAATTTTTGAAAGAAAAAATGAATAAAAAAAATGGATTTATTTTAATTTATGTTCTTGGAGTAACATTTGCTTTTGTTTCCTTAATTCTTTTTTTTAACTATAAAGTGAAAAAATATTTGGATTCTTTTACAGGATATTATAAGGAAATAGAAAAAGAAAACATTTTTGAACTTGGATTTGAACTTGCAAAGAAAATACTTGAAAACGATACAAATAATAATGACTGGTTAGGAGAAACATGGAATATTGAGAGAAATTTTAGAATAAATGAATATGAAGTTAAAATTATTATTTCTGATGAAAATGGGAAAATAAATATAAATAAAATAATGGGAGAAAAGGGCCAGGTTAATCAACTTCTTTTTGACCTTATTAAAAGTTTATTTCAGGTTTGTGGATATTCTTCATCATTGTTGGATTGTTTCTTTGATTGGATAGATGAGGACAATTTACCGAGGGCTGAAGGTGCTGAAGAAATTTATTACAAATCCATAGGACTTATAAATCTTCCACCAAATAGAAATCTTTTAAGTTTAAGAGAATTATTTCTTATAAAAGGTTTTGATAATAATATTCTTGAAGGAGAAGAAGAAAATGAAGGGCTTTTAAGTTTTGTTACAATATATTCTGATGATAAAATAAATATAAATACCTGTAAAGGGCAAATATTAAATGCTATGGGTTTTACAAAGTCACAAGTAGATTCAATCATGGTAGAAAGAGAATATAGACCTTTAAATGAAAGATTTTTAACAAGAGTCAATAGGCAGGTATTTTTAAAATATAGAAATTTAATTAAGTATAATAGCAACTATTTTCGTGTGTTAGTTTATTTGAAGGATGAGAAAGAAAATGAAGCAGTTTGTGAAGGAATAATAAAAAAAGATAAAAGTATTGAGTTGATCAGAAAGGGAATATTATGAACATTTATTTTTATTTAAAAGAAGAAAAAATTTATCATCTTAAAGAAGATAGACAGGAAGAAATATTAATTGACAACCTTGAAAAATTTATAAAAGAAAACAGAAACAATGTTTTTATTATTATAATTTCAAAGTTGAACATCTATTTTAAAAAAGTTGAGTTTGAGTTTAAAAATAAAAAGAAAATAAAAATGATTTTGAATCAGGAACTTGAAGGAAAACTACCTAAATCTATAGACAATTTTTATTTCTATCGCGAATTTAACTATTCGGGAAAGAACAAAACAACCGTTAATATTTTTGCAGTTGAAAAAGAAAAACTTGATACTTTAAGAAAAATTTTTGAATCCAATAGAATTAAGTTTAAATTTACTATTGATTCAATAATTCTTTATCAATTTTTTAAAGAGAAAACAAATGATAGAAACCTTATAGAACTTTTTGTTGAAAATGACTATTTTATTTTAAATTTAATTGAAAATTCAACAATTTCCAACATTTATTCTTATAGTTCAAAAAATATAAAAGATAGTATTTCAGAGTTATTCAATTTGATACTTCCTTCAAAAAAATTTCCAGTTTATTTTATTGGTAGAAAAGAAATTCATGAAGAAATAAAGTTAGAAAAAATGAAATTTTTTGGTGAAAAGAGTTTTTTTAGTATATTAAGAGAAATAAAAAAAATGCCATTTGTGAATTTTAGTCAACTCTCTACACCTAAAAAAATTTTTAGTTTTGAATATCTATTTTATATTATATTTCTAATCGCTATTTCTTTTTTATTTATTAACCCGTATCTTGAAAAAGAGAAAAGAGAAAAGAAGATTAAGGAAATTAATGAAAAAATGGAAAATATTTATAAAAGCATTTTCCCTGAAACGACTAAAATAGTTAATCCACTAATTCAAATTAAAGAAAAAATTAATAAGAATTCTTTGAAAGTTCCTATCTCAGATATCTCACTAATTAAAATTCTTGAGGAAATCACAATCTTTTTCCCAGAAAATATAAAAGTTGAAATTGAAGAACTTATTTTTACGGGTCATAATGTAACTCTATTTGGTAAAATAGATAATTTAAAAAATTTAGATAAAGTTAAAGAAAATGTTAAAAAATCAAAAATTTTTACAGGGTTTGAAATTACAAGTGTCTCATTTACAAAAGAAGGAAATGTGAAGTTTGGTTTATTGCTAAAAATGTGAAAAATGGATAAAAGAATTGTTGTTCTATTAATACTTTTTGTAATTATTTTTGAATTTCAGTATATATATATGCCAAACAGAAAAAAACTTGAAAATTTAAATGCACTAATTTTGAAAAAAGAAAAAGAGTATACAGAATTTCTTAATTTATGTGAAAAGTATAAAAAAAGTGAAAATGAACATAGTAAAGGATTAAAAGTAGTTCCTGGTGATTTTTCATTTTTCTCTTATTTGAATGATTTAATTGATAATTTTAATATAAGAGCAAATGTAGGAGATTTAAAAATTTTACCTTCAGAAGATATTTCCCAGTATCTTTTAGAAAAAATACAGATTGATTTAAATCTTATGTCACTTGAACAAACACTTTCTCTAATTAATAAAATAGAAAAGACAAAAGGTCTTTACATTACAAGATTTGAGATGAAAAGAGATAAAGATAAACCTTATCTCTTAAATATTTCAACGATTATATCTTGCTTAAAACAAAAATAATTTTAATTAATAAAATGGAAGAAATTTATCTTATTGATGGGACTGCATTAATTTATAGAAGTTTTTATGCTTTGCCAAAACTTAAGACATCTTCTGGAATTACAACAAATGCTATTTATGGATTTACATCTACAATTCTTAAAATTCTAAAAGAAAAAAGGCCAAAATATATTGCAATTTTTTTTGACCTTGCAGTTCCTACTTTTAGGCATAAAACATTTGAAAAATATAAAGAAAAAAGAAAACCAATGCCTGAGGATTTATCTGCTCAGATAACAAAAATTAAGGAAATTATAAGCAGTTTAGGAATTAAATATATTGAAAAAGAGGGTTTTGAAGGAGATGATTTAATAGGTAGTTTTGTTGAAAAACTTAAAAAAAGTGGATATAGAATTTTTATAATAGCAAGCGATAAGGATGTATTTCAACTCTTAGATGAGAATATTTTTATTATTAATCCTATAAACTATGAAATAATGGATAAAGAAAAATTTATTGAAAGATATGGTTTTGAACCAAAAAAAATAATTGATTTTATTGCTCTTGCAGGAGACCCATCAGATAATATACCTGGAATACCTGGGATTGGTGAAAAAACAGCTATTTCTCTTATTTCAAGGTTTAATTCTTTAGAAGAAATATATGAAAAGATTGAAGAGATTGAATCTGAAAATTTAAAAAAGAAGATAAGAGAAAATAAAGATATTGCTTTTTTAAGTAAAAATTTAGCAATACTTAATAAAGAAATATTTGAAGAAATAGATGTAGAGAGTATAAAACTGGACAGTCCTGATTTTAAAAAATTAATTGAAATTTTTGACAATTTTGAATTTAAAAAATTAAAAGAAACTTTAAAAGAAATATTTCCTGAAATTGGAAATATTGAGAATATTGAAAACTTTATTGGTTTTTCTACAGGGCAAGTGGTTGAATATTCTGAAATAAAAAACAATAAAGAAAAATATAAATGGATTCTTGAGGATGAGAAAATAGAAAAAATAGGATTTAATATGAAAGACAAAATTATTGAGTTTAAAAAACAGGGTATTGTTTTTAAAAATACTGGTTTTGATTTTTCAATAGCAAGGCATCTTACAGGAAAGGTTTTTTATGAAAGAGATTTATTTAAATTAAAGGAAGAATATGAAAAATTGCTTTTTTCATTTGAAATGATTGATTTATTTAAAAATATTGAGATGCCACTTATAGAAGTTCTTGTATGGATGGAAACAAACGGAATTAAAGTTGATGTTGCATATTTAAATCAACTATCTAATAAATTTTCAGAGGAAATAAAAAAAGTAGAGGAAAAAATTTATTCTTTAAGCGGAGAAATTTTTAATATTAATTCTCCATCACAGGTAGGAGAAATTTTATTTGAAAAATTAAAATTACCTGTTATAAAGAAAACAAAAACTGGATATGCTACTGATACATCTGTTTTAAAACAACTTGCCAATTTGCATCCTTTACCACAAAACTTACTTTTATATAGAGAACTTCACAAAATAAAATCTACTTATATTGAAGGGCTTTTAAACTTTATAGATAAAAAAACAAGCAGAATTTACCCTGTTTTTAGTCAGATTTCTACTTCAAGCGGTAGGTTAACTTGTTCTAATCCGAATTTACAGAATCTGCCAATTAAAACCCAAACTGGTTCTTTAGTTAGAAAAGTATTTTGTGCAGAAATGAACAATATTCTTTATTCTTTTGATTATAATCAAATAGAATTAAGAGTTTTGGCACATTTTTCGGAAGACCCTGTTTTAATAGATGCATTTGAAAAAAATAAGGATATTCATACAGAAACCGCAGAATTGCTTTTTTCCTCTGATTCATTATTTTCGCCTTTGAATTTTAAAGAACTTACGAAAGAAGAAAAAAGGAGAATTGCAAAAACTATAAATTTTGGAATTATATATGGTATGACCCCTCATGGATTATCTCAGGAACTTGGTATATCAGTGGAAGAAAGTTCTTATTTTATAAAAAAATATTTTGAAAGATTTAAAGGTGTTGATGAGTATATTGAAAAAGTGGTTCAAAAAGCAGAAGAATTTGGTTATGTAGAAACATTATTAAAAAGAAGAAGATATATTCCTGAATTGAAAAGTCCTAATAAAAATGAAAAAGAGTTTGGAAAAAGAGTAGCATTAAATATGCCAATTCAGGGAACCGCGGCTGAAATAATCAAATGTGCGATGAATAATATTTATAAAAAATTTAAAGAAGAAAATTTAAGAAGCAAACTTGTGCTTCAAATTCATGACGAACTTTTATTTGAGGTTATTCCAGAGGAAGAGGAAAAGGTAAGTAAAATTGTCAAAGAAATTATGGAAAAATCTATTACTCTTAAAGTTCCTATAAAAGTTGATGTAAAAAGAGGTAAAAACTTTCTTGATATGGAGGAAATTAATAATTGACAAAAATGAGTATTTAAAGGAAAATTTATATATGAGGAAAAAAAATATTTTTTTAATATTTGTTTTTTTAAGTTTCCATTTATATTCTTACTGGGAGTGGACTCCCCAGACAG
>JAMWBY010000084.1 GCA_023818745.1 Candidatus Omnitrophota bacterium | reverse complement strand
AAAGAAAAATTTGTTAATATGTTTAAAAAAGTAAAATAACATTGTGATAAGATTATTGTTTACGAGGGGTAATTAAATTTGAAGTGAAAAGATTTAATCACATTTATTATATTTTTGTATAATGTTGCACAATTATTATAAAAAATAAAGGAGGAGAGGAGGATGAAAAATTTAAAGAAAATTAGATTAACTTATATGTTTTTGTTTTTATTTTTGCCAAGTGTGCTATTTTGCCAAGAAGGATATTTAAAAGTTACAAGTTCACCTTCAAATGTAGAAATTGAGATAGATGGAAAAAACGCAGGAAAGACACCTATTTTTACTGTTTTAAAACCAGGAGAGTATACAATTAAAGCAACACTTGTAGGATATAAAGCGATTACTCAAACAGTAAAAATTATTGAAAATGAGGTGACAATATTACAACTTACTATGGAAAAAGAGATAACAAAACCAGTTGTTACTACATCTCTCCAAAAGTTTAAAGGGAAACTAACGATAATAACTGATAGAGAAGATGTTTCAATATACCTAAACAGTAAAAAAGTAGATGCTACTCCACCTTGTACTCTTGATAATATTCCAGTTGGTTTAAATTCAATAATTCTTGTAAGTGGTGAGTATGCTGATTCTTTTCGGGTTGTTATTCAACCTAATAAAACATCTGTTTTAAAAGTATCTTTTGAAGAAATTAAAAAGAAATCTTTTATATCAGAGCAAATGAGAAAAGAAGAAATTGAAGCAAAAAGAAGTGTTTTACCTGCAAATGTTGTTTTAAAACTATCTATTCCAGAAGTGCAGAAAGCAACAAAAACAGAGACACCCATATGGGGAGAAAGTGATATTGTGGAAGTTTCTTTTCAGTATAAAAAGACAGGTGAGGCAAATTGGAACTCAAAAGAACTTCAATCAAAAAACAAAATAGAGGACTCATTTGAAATTCCCAAAGGAATTTATGAAATTCAGATTATTGGTTCGCATTATAAAGAACCAACTGGTATTGTTAACATTTTACTTGGAGCAAAAAAAGAAAAAGTGAGAGAGCACAAAGAGGTTTTTAAAAAAGAATTTCAGCCAGATACTCAATATACAATTACTATTACTTACAATCCCAATACAGGTTTTTCTTATAAGTTAGAAGAAAAAGTGCTTAATACACCTATTGAGTAAATAATATATGAGTTAGATATTTGAAAAAAAATTAAAAAATGATAAAATTTTAAAAAGAAAGGAGGGTGGTATGAAAAAGTTTTTAGGTGGTTTGATTTTAGTGTTTGCAGTTTTATTTTTAGTTGATGAGTTCTATTCTTATGCAGAGGAAATGAAGTTGCCAGAAGAGTTTTCATGGTATGGTGAATCAGGTGCAAAAAAAGAGCCAGTTTTTGATGCACAGAAAAAAGGATATTGGTGGATGCCAACACAGATACCAGAAGGGAAAGAAAATACTTTATGGGGAAATAGAGGATATATTTTTGTTGGGGTAAAGAAGCCCAAAGTTGTTGAAGAAAAGAAAGCAGAAGAAAAAATCGTTGAGAAGGTAGTAGAAAAGGTAGTGGAAAAACCAGTAATTGTAGAAAAAATAGTAGAAAAGCCAGTTGAAAAGATAGTTGAAAAGCCAGTTGTCAAAATAGTAGAAAAACCAGTTGAAAAAGTTGTTACAAAAGAAGTAGAAAAAACAAAAATAGTGGCTTTGAATTTACAGGATATTTATTTCCCATATGATAGTGCAAAACTTACACCTGTCAATATACAGAAGTTGAAAGAAAATGCAAAAATTCTTAAAGAAAATCCCAATGTGAAGGTTTTACTTGTTGGTTCTGCCTCTCCTGAAGGAGCAAATGATTATAATTTGAAACTTTCAGAAAAAAGAGTGAATGCTGTTAAAGTTTATTTAATTGAAAAAGAAGGGATTCCTGAGGGACAATTGAAAACCAAGGCAGAAGGTGAAATTGAGGTTCCAAAGATAGATTGGCCATATGCAAGAAAAGTTAAATTTGTGATAATAAATGAATAATATAATCTGAAGGGTAAAAGGAGTTAAAATGAAAAAGTTGATTTTTATATTATTAATTGGTTCTTTATTATTTACTGGATGTTCTACATTGGAGAATCTTTCACCTAAAACAAAAGAAGGTGCTGCTATTGGCGCAGCAATGGGTGGAATTTTAGGAGCAATCCTTGATTCTAATAAACCATGGAGAGGTGCAATCATTGGTGCTGGAATTGGTGCTATAGCCGGTGGATGGATTGGTTCCAAAATGGAACAAAAATCAGAAGAAAAAATTGTTTCTGCTAAAAACAATATAGTTGAACAAGCAGCAAATGAAGCAGGGAAATTAAATGCAGTAGTTAAATATGAAAGGGTTACAGAAAATGGAGTTAAAGAAGAAATAGTAGCAAAGCCAGCAGAGTTAAAAGATAATTTTAGGATAGTTATTGTTGAATATTATAGAGATGGCAAATTAATTTTAAAAGAAACAAAACAAGTAAAATTAAGTTAAATTTTCTGTATTTTAAAGGTTTTAAAAAGAAGGGTTGGTGTTTTTTCATTCAGAATATTTGTAAGTTCGGGTTATATATATATGCTAAATATCCTCATAAATTCTGGATGGGACTTATGTTTTTTATTATTCAAATTTCACTGCTGGAGGAATTTGACTTTCAGAGATTGACTGGAAATACGGTTTTTCTTTATCAAAATGAAATATATTAACAAAGAGCAGAGTAGGAAAACTTTTTGCAATTTTATTATATGTATTTACTGCTTGATTATATCTCATTCTTTCAACAGCAATCCTATTTTCTGTCCCTGCAAGTTCATCCTGAAGTTTTAAAAAATTTTCACTTGCTTTAAGTTGTGGATAATTTTCAACTACAAGGAGCAATCTACTTAATGCATGCTCTAGTTGCATAGAAGCAGCCGCTTTTTCAGGGATTGTTTTTGCATTCATAAGAGAGGTTCTTGCCTTTGTAACTTCTATAAATACATTTCTTTCATGTTTTGCATATCCTTTTACTGTTTCAACAAGATTTGGAATTAAATCATTTCTTCTTTGCAAGACATTTTCAACCTGTGCCCATGCCTCCTTTACTTTCTGATCAATTTTTACAAGCCGGTTATATTGAACAACAGAATATAAAACTACAAAAACTATTATTGTGATAAAAAGAAAAGGCATTCTTTTATTCATTTTTTCCTCCTTCTCTGTCAATTAATTTTATCAGTTTTTCAAGAAAATTTAAATGTTCTTGCATAATTTTTTTTGTTTGTGCTTTTGTAATTTTTCTCTTTTCTCTTAAACATTTTTCCAGTTCTTCAATGTAGGAAGGTTTTTCAATCTCTTCTGTTATGATTTCTTTTGCATTTCTCAAAAATATCTGTAATGATTTTAAAGATTCTTCAATTAGAGTAGATAAGTCCTCTCTAAAGATAATACCTTGGTTAAAGTTTATAAAATTCTGTTTTATATCTCTTTCAAGTTGTAATCTTATGTCCTGTTTTTTTAGAATTATTTCTTCAAGTATATCTTTTCCATAAACTACAAGATGATTTTCTTTTATTTCTTTCCATTCCACAGGGAAAACATCAGTAGAACTTTTTAGAAAGTCAATGGTAAAAAAGAAAGGTTTTATAAGGTGTCTGAAAGAAAATCTTGCAAGTTTATTTTTTATTTTTAAAAGGTCAGAGACATCAAGTCCTTCTACAATAACTACTATGTTAATATCAGATTTTTTAGGAATATAACTTTCTTTTAATATACTTCCATAAACTATAACACTTACAAGTTTCTCTCCAAGTATTTCTTTAACCCGCTCAACAAATATATCAATCTTATTTTTTTCTTTTTCTGATATCATGGCTTTCTCCTTTTTACCATCTACCACTTGCCCCACCTCCACCACTTGCCCCACCTCCAAATCCTCCTCCACCTCCAAAAAATCCTCTTCCTGAACTTCTGAAACCACTTGAATAACTTCCTATTAATTTTGTTGGCCAGTGTTTTTTCCAGTTGCTACCATAGTATTTCTTTAACTTTTTTTTAAAAATTATATGTAATATCATTGAAAAAAGCGGTAATAAAAAGATTAAAAAGAAAACGGGTATAAAGAAAACTAAAAGAATAGCAGATTCACTATAAGCAGGGTTAATAATATAGGCCACACCTGCAATAATATCCGTTATTATGGTTATTGACAATTGGATTATAAAACCAAAGAATCCCATAATTGCAAAGGCAAGAACAAGAGAGAATACCTGAGAGATTACAAAGAATAAAACAGTAAATTGATCATCTTTTGGGAGTAAAACTTTAGAAACATCTTTTCCTTCAATTAAATTTTGAATTGTCTTTATTGCTTCGGATAACCCTCCATAGTAATCCTTTTCTTTAAATTTAGGAGATATAACATTTCTTATAAGTTCTCCGCATCTACCATCTGTTAAAATATGTTCCAGACCATACCCGACTTCAATTCTTATTTTTCTTTCTTTCATAGATATAAAAATCAGAACACCATTATCCTTACCTTTTTTCCCTATTCCCCAGGTATTAAAAATTTCATTAGCATATTCTTCAAGATTTCGTCCTTCAAGATTTTCTACAATAACAACTGCAATCTCCACAGTTGTATATTTTTCTAATTCTTGTAAAGATTTTTCCAATGAATCTCGTTCCTCTGATGTAAGCACACCAGCAAAATCATTGACAAAACCTGTTGGTTTCAGGTTAATCCCAAGTGCTAAATAAGATAGAAAGGGATATATAAAAAGAATCCAAACTATTTTTTTCATTAAAGTTAAGATATTTTTCCCTCTAAATTTTCTATTTGTAACGTCCTTAGAACTTTGTTAAATTTTTTAGTTTGCATCAATTAAAATTTTTATATATCAATAATTCAAATTCAGATAATCCTTAACTTGTTTTAATGTATCATTAATATTTCTCTATTTAAAATTAATCTATAAATTTGAAGTTTTCCTTTTAAAATTAAATTTTTACTTTATTTTACCTCTACTTAACTTTTTGTCAATTTTATGTATAAGTTGAGTAGATCGTAAACACTTTTCCATTTTCTG
>JAMWBY010000083.1 GCA_023818745.1 Candidatus Omnitrophota bacterium | reverse complement strand
AAACAGGTAATATCGGTTATGTAATAGAAAATTATGCTAAAAAATATAATTTTTCTGTTATTAAAGATTTTAGTGGACATGGCATAGGAAAAAATTTGCATGAAAGTCCTGAAATTCCAAATTTTGGAGAAAAAGGAAAAGGAGATATTTTATTAGAAAATACAATTATTGCTATAGAACCGATGATAGCAGAAGGAACTGGAGAAGTAGAAATACTTGATGATGGATGGACAGTTGTTACAAAAGATAGAAAATATGCATCACATTATGAAAATTGTGTTCTTGTAAAAAAAGGAGGATATGAGGTATTAAGTTAAAATGGCACAAGAGGAAAAAATTAAATTTGAAGGAGTGATTAAAAAAGTTTTACCTGCTACTAATTTTGAGGTTGAACTTGAAAATGGGCATTCAGTCATAGCCCATTTATGTGGTAAAATGAGAATGAATTACATAAAAATTGTTCCAGGAGATAGAGTTATAGTAGAAATTTCTCCTTATGATTTAAAGAGAGGAAGAATAATTAAAAGATTATAAATGGAGGAATGCAAAAATGAAAGTTAGAGCATCAGTAAAAAAGATATGTCCAAAATGTAAAATAATAAGAAGAAAAGGAGTAGTTAGAATTATATGCAGTAATCCACAGGATGGACCAAAACACAAACAAAGACAAGGATAGGAGGGAAAAATGGCGAGAATACTTGGAGTAGAGATTCCTGATAATAAAAAAGTAAAAATTGCATTGACATATATTTTTGGTATAGGTGATAACCGTGCTATGGAGATTGTTAAAAATACAGGCATTAATGGAGATAAAAGAATTAAAGAATTAACAGAAGAAGAACTTGGGAAAATCACTTCATTTATTCAAAAAAATTATAAAATAGAAGGTGATTTAAAACAAGAAATTTCACAAAATATAAGAAGATTGATTGATATAAATTGTTATAGAGGGTTAAGACATAAATTTTCTTTACCGGTTAGAGGACAGAGAACTCGTTCAAATGCAAGAACAAGGAAAGGTCCAAGAAAAACAGTTGGAGTTGTGAGAGATAAAGCAGCAAGAAAAGCAATAAAGGAACAGAGGAAAGAAAAATAAGGAGGTAAAAAAAATGCCAAGAAAATATACAAAAAAAAGAAAGAAAAAACTTAATGTTCCAAAAGGTATTGCACACATTAAAGCAACTTTCAACAATACAATAATAACAATTACTGACCCTGAAGGACATGTGTTACTTTGGGGCAGTTCTGGAACAGTTGGATTTAAGGGAACAAGAAAGGGAACTCCATTTGCAGCGCAAATTGCGGCAGAAAACATTGCCAAAAGAGCACAGACATTACTTAATATGAAAGAGGTTGATGTAAAAGTTAAAGGCCCTGGTCCTGGTAGGGAAACAGCAATAAGGGCTTTACAAAGTGCAGGATTAAATGTAGTTTCTATAAAAGATGTAACCCCAATTCCACATAATGGATGTAGACCACCCAAAAGAAGAAGAGTTTAAAAGGAGGAAAGAGAAATGGCAAAATATACAAAACCTTTGTGTAAGATATGTAGAAAATATGGGATGAAACTATATTTAAAAGGAACAAGATGTGAAACTGATAAATGTGCGGTTGACCCCAGACGTGGTAAAGTTAGATTGATTAAACCAAAAAAACTTTCAGAATATGGGTTACAATTGAGAGAAAAAAATAAAGTCAAAATATATTATGGAGTTCTTGAAAGACAATTTAAAAGATATTTTGAAATTGCTAAAAGACATAAAGGAGTTACAGGTGAAATTCTTCTTCAATTGCTTGAAAGACGCCTTGATAATGTTATTTATAGAGCCAACTGGGTTTATTCAAGGAAGATGGCAAGGCAACTTATTAACCATGGACATATACTTGTAAATAGAAAAAAGAATGATAGACCAGGATACCTTGTTGAAATTGGAGATGTTATTCAATTAAAACCAAATAGTAAATATACTAAAATTGTAAAAGAATGTATTGAAGAATATAAGACAAAACCTGTGCCACTATTTCTTAAAGTTAACAATGAAAATTTAAATATAGAAATTTTAAGATTTCCAACAAGGGATGAAGTTTCTATTCCAGTTAATGAACAGTTAATTATAAACTTTTATTCAAAATAAAATAGAGAGGTGAAAAATGAAAGAGTTCATTTATCCATCTAAATTTATATGGGAAAAAGAAACATATAGAGAAAATTATGGAAAGTTAATAATAGAACCACTTGAAAGAGGTTATGGTGTTACAATTGGAAATGCATTAAGAAGGGTTTTACTTTCTTCAATACCAGGAATTGCTATTACTGGTTTGAGGGTTAAAGGAGCACTCCATGAATATTCAACCCTTGAAGGGATGAAAGAAGATTTGGTAGAAGTAGTTCTAAATATAAAACAGATAGCTTTAAAACCTATTATAAAGGAATATCCGCATAAAGTAAGTGTAGAAATAAAGGACAAAGATGAAATATGTGCCAGTGACTTAATAAATGATGGTTCAATAGAAGTCATTAATAAAGATTTGCACATTGCTACAATTGACCCTTCCAAAAAATATAATTTTGAACTTGATATCACTGAGGGTTTTGGATATTTACCTGTAGAAAAAATGAAACTTATGTTAAAAGATATTCCAGTGGGGACAATTCTTATAGATGGATTATATTCACCTGTTAGAAAGGTGACTTTTCATGTTGAAAACACAAGAGTGGCTCAATTTGTTGATTATGAAAAGTTGATACTTGAAGTATGGACAACAGGAGCAATAGAACCTAAAAGAAGCGTAGAGTATGCATGTGAATTACTTAAAAAGAAATTTGAATTAATAATAGAAAATCAGATGGTTGGTTTAGAGGAAGAAATTATTGAGAAAAAAGAAGTTAAGGATGAACTTGAGTTAATAAGAATAACTGATTTGAAACTATCAACAAGGATTTATAATGCACTTGAGAATAAAAATATAAAAACATTAAAAGACCTTTTAAATGTTCCAAAGGAAAAGTTAGAGGAAATGAAAAATCTTGGTAAAAAGTCAATTGAAGAAATTGAAGCCGCTCTTAAAAAAATAGGATATAGTTTAAAAACAATGGCTGAACTTGAAGAAGAAAAGAAGGAGAAAAAATGAGACATAAAAAAGATATAAAAAAACTTGGAAGAAACAAATCGCATAGGAAAGCATTAATGAGAAATATGACTATAAGTTTTTTTCAAAATCAAAAAGTTACAACAACTCTTGCAAAAGCAAAACAATTAAAAAGGATAGTTGAAAGATTAATAACAATAGCAAAAGGGGGCACATTATCAGATTATAGAAGGATAAATCAATTTGTAAATCATCCTGAAACTACTAAAAAAATAATAGATGTTTCAAAAAAATTTTCGGATAGAAAAGGTGGATATACACAAATAATCAAAGTTGGTATAAGAAAAGGAGATTCTGCTGAAAAAGTCATTTTAAAATTACTTTAAAAATGGAAAACAAAAATTTAAAATTACTTGATGCAATTGACAAAAAAGATAATGTTTACAGAGTAATTATTGAAATTGCTAAAAGAACTCATGATTTAATAAAAGGAGGTATTCCTTCAGTTGAAGTAAAAAAAGATGAAAATGTAGTTGGGATATCAATTAAAGAATTTTTACAGAGGTTAAAAATAATAAATGAATGATTTTTTTAATCTTTTAAAGTTGATGAAAGAGAAAGATGCCTCTGATTTACATCTTAAATTTGGAAGAAAACCTGTTTTAAGGATAAAAGGTGATTTAATTGATGTAGATGAATGGACTTCTCCTCTTACAAAAGAGGACCTTTTTAAATTTATAGAAATAATTATGCCTCCTGAAGGATTAAATACATTTAAGAAAGAAAAAGAATATGATTTTGCTTTTGATAACCCAGAAGTTGGTAGATATAGAGTTAATGCTTTCTGGCAAAGAGGATATCCTGGACTTGTTTTAAGAAGAATTAAAGATAAAATTCCAACACTTGAAGAATTAAATTTGCCTTCTGTTTTAAAAAAAATTGCCTTATCAGAAAATGGTCTTATTCTTGTTACAGGTCCAACAGGGTGTGGTAAGTCAACAACTCTTGCAGCAATGATTGAAATAATAAATAATGAAAAAGTTAAACATATTGTTACAATTGAAGACCCGATTGAATATTTATATTCAGACAAAAAATCCATTATAGATCAAAGAGAAATTGGAATTGATACTCTTTCTTTTGCAGATGCTTTAAAACATGTTTTAAGAGAAGACCCAGATATAATTTTAATAGGAGAATTAAGAGATGTAGACACATTTCAAGCAGCAATAAGCGCATGCGAAACAGGACATCTTGTTTTTTCTACTTTACATACAATAGATACAGTGACAACAATTATGAGAATTTTGGATTTTTTTCCATCATATCAACATGAACAGGTAAGGAAAATACTTGCTTATCATTTAAGAGCAACAATATGTCAAAAACTCGTTCCAAAGAAAGATGGTAGCGGACTTGTTCCTGTTTGTGAAATTATGATAGTTACACCTGTTATTTCAAAGTTAATTCAGGATAATAAGTTAAATAAAATATATTCAGCAATGTCTGCCGATAAAGAAGAAGGAATGCTTACTTTTAATAAACACCTTGTTCAATTAATTCAAAATAATATTATAACTCCTGAAGTTGGTTTTGCTGTTTCTCCTTCTCCTCATACACTACAAATGAATTTAAAAGGAATATATCTTGATGAGGAAACAAAAATTATTGGAGAATAGTTATATTGGGGTATTTAATTTACAACAACATCTTTTATATGCTGTTATAAGACATAGAGAACTATGGTGGAATGATTTGTATTTTCTGATTAATAAGGTTGAAAAAAAGGCGTTATACAATGGGTATGGAGTGATTATATATGGCACCACAAAGAAGAATTTTTAGATGAGAAAAGAAAATTTGACAAAATAAAAAATATGTGTAAAATTGAATCTACAGAAAATGGAAAAGTGTTTACGATCTACTCAACTTATACATATTAATTTTAATTAGGAGGTGAATAATGAAAAGGATTTTAATATTTTTAATTTTTTCAACAATTTCAGTTTTTTCTCAGGTTAAAATAGATATAGAGACAGAGAAAAGTTTTTATG
>JAMWBY010000014.1 GCA_023818745.1 Candidatus Omnitrophota bacterium | reverse complement strand
GTCCAACCATAAAAATGTCTGTATCACTTTCAGAAGGATTAGGGAAACCACTTATACCATTATATTTTCTTAATGTTGAAAATTTTTCATATCTTGTGAGTATTTTGTGAGTATAACACTGGTGGCCCACATCCCATATAATTTTATCGGGTGGAATATTAAAAACCTTATGAATTGCAACTGTTATTTCAACAGAACCCAAGTTTGAAGATAAATGTCCACCATTTTTTGAGACAACTTCAATAATAAACGCTCTTATTTCTTCACATAACTTTTTTAATTCATCAATAGATATATTTTTTATAATTGAATAGTTATTTTGAATCTCTTTGAGAATTGACATTTTTTATTAAATCTTTAATTATTTCTATCATATCTTTAATTTCTTTTTTATTGGTTTTTTCGTATGCCTTTGCAAAATAAAAAATTGATTTATCATATTCTTTTAATTGGTAATAGACATAACCCATATGTTCATAAATTTCAGGGTCTTCTTCAAGTTTTATCGCCTTTTCAAGATATTTTCTTGCTTTTTTATAATTGCCAAGTTTATAATAAGCCCATCCTAAACTATCAAGAAATGCACCATTATTGGGTTCAATTTTACATGCTTTTTTAATCATATCAAATGCTTGGTTTATATTTTTATCCTTTAAGAGATAGGAATAACCCAAATAATTTAAGGCGAGAGCATTATTTGAGTCAAGTTCTATCGCTCTTTTCATATTTTCTTCCATTTTTTCCCAAAGGCCCATTCTATCATATAAAACACCAAGTTTAAACCTTGTATAAGAAGAATCATCTATTTTTATACTTTCAAGAAAATAATTTTCAGCAATAGGATAATTTTTTTCATCCATAAAAATTGAACCAAGTAAATCATAGAATTCTTTCTCTTTTAATCCTTTTTCTATTGCTTTCAATAACAATTCTTTTACTTTTTCTTCCTTTCTTTCACTAAAATATATAATTACAAGGAGAGAATAAACAGTTTTATCTACGGGATTTATCTCTAAACTTTTCTCATAATATTTTTTTGCATTTTCTATATCACCAATTTTTTGATAAAGTATTCCAAGTGAAAGATATCCTTGCCAGAAAGTAGGTAAAGAATCTATGCTTTTTAAATATTCTTTTTCTGCTTCTTTATTTTTATTTTGTAAATCATAGACCTTTCCAAGATTATAGTGAAAAAAATAATTTTCAGGATAAGAATCTACAAGAATTTTATAATGTTTTTCTGCTGACTTATAATCTTTTAAATTTACATAAATATCACTTATTATTAATCTAAAAGCATTTTTTTCAGGGTCTAATTTTAATCCCTCTTCAAAATAAAAAGCAGCACTTTTATAACTCTTTTCCATTAAATAAGAAAGCCCTATTCCGAAATAGCCTTCAGGCAATTTAGGATCAAGTTGTATTGCTTTTTTAAAATACTCCCTTGATTTAGAATATTGATTTTTTTTAAGATATATATTTGCGATTTTAATATAAAGATAAGGGTCTTGACCACCAATTCTAAGGGCTTCCTGAAATTTCTTAATTGCTTCTATACTTTCCTGTGTATTTTCATATAAAAGTCCAGATATATATATTTTTAAAGCGATATCCTTCCTTAAACCAGGAGTAATACATCCTACCAAAATTATTAAAATTGGGAATACTAACCATTTTTTCATTTCATTTTCTCTTTTTATGTCTCATCGCTTTTCTTCTTTTTTTATATTTATGTCTTTTAACTTTTTTTATTTTTCTCTTTCTTCCACAAGGCATTTTTCCTCCTTCTTTTTAAATAACTTTATTTAACGGATATTCAACTATTCCATTAGCCCCAAGTTTTTTTAATTTTGGAATTAGTTCCTTTGATTTATCTTTATCAATTATTGTCTCAATAGCATACCAGTTTTTATCTGTAAGATTTGATATTGTTGGTTTCTTCATTGCGGGCAAAATTTTTAATATACTATTTAAATTTTTCTTTTCTACATTCATTTTAAGTCCAACCTTTCCTTCTGCCAGCAAAGCTCCTTGAAGTAATAAGGCAATATTTTCAATTTTCCCCCTTTTCCATTTATTTTTCCAAGAATTTTTATTAGCAATAAACCTTGGAGTGGATTCCATAATTATATCAATTATTTTTAAATTGTGAGAATATAAAGTTGAACCTGTTTCTGTTATTTCCACTATTGCGTCAACAAGATTGCCTGCTTTAACTTCTGTCGCTCCGAAAGAAAACTCAACTTTTGCTTTTATGTTATTCTTTTTCAAATAACTTTTTGTTAAATTTACAAGTTCGGTTGCAATTACTTTACCTTCTAAATCTTTTAAACTTTTTATATTAGATTTTTCTGGCACTGCGATAACTATTTTAACAGGATTAAATCCGATTTTAGAGTATGTCAATTCGCAAACTTCTACAACTTCTGCCTTGTTTTCTACTATCCAGTCCTTTCCAGCAATTCCAGCATCAAAAGCGCCAAGTTCAACATATTTTGGAATTTCCTGTGTTCTTAATAGAACTGCTTCAATTTCAGGGTCATCAATTGTTAAATAGTAACTTCTTGAATGAACATATATTTCAAACCCTGCCTTTTTAAAAATAGATAAAGTAGTTTCTTGCAAAGAGCCCTTAGGTAAAACAAGTTTAATTTTATTCAATTTCCTCTCCTTCTTTAAATATTCCAATTTTTCTATATTTTTTATACCTTAATTCAACAAGTTCATCAACTTTAATCGTTTTTAATTCCTTTAAATTTTTTTCAATAGATTCTTTCATGAATTCAAATGTTTTCTGCCAATCATTATGAGCACCCCCAAGTGGTTCAGGTATTATTTCATCAATTATTCCAAGTTCAAGTAAATCATTTGCAGTTAATTTTAATGATTTTGCTGCATCTTCAACTGCATTCTGAGATTTCCATAAAATTGAAGCACATCCTTCTGGAGAAATAACCGAATAAATTGAAAATACCTGCATTAAAATTCTATCTCCAAGACCAATTCCAAGCGCTCCTCCACTTCCTCCTTCTCCAATAATAATACTTAAAATAGGCGCCTTTAAAAGAGACATTTCCAGAAGATTTGTTGCTATTGAAAGTGCCTGTCCTCCTTTTTCAGCCTCTATATCAGGATGTGCTCCTGGTGTATCTATAAAAGTAATAATAGGAAATGTAAACTTTTCAGCAATCTTCATAATTCTCATTGCTTTTCTATATCCTTCAGGATGAGCCATTCCAAATTTTCTTTCAATATTTTCTTTTGTATCTTTTCCTTTTTGATGACCAACAAATGCGACAGTAATACCCATAAATTTGCCAATACCACTTACAATTGAAGGGTCATCTTTCATAATTCTATCTCCATGTAGTTCTATATACTCATCAAAAATATTATTAAGATAATCAAGAGTATGTGGTCTATTTGGGTGTCTTGCAATTTGAACAATCTGCCATGGATTTAAATTTGAGTATATTTCTTTTTTCTTTTCATTTAATAATTGCTTTAATTTTAAAATTTCTGTGTTTTTAGTAACTATATCCAATTTTTTATTTTTTTCTATCTCTTCAATATTTTTTTCTATTTCTTCAATAGGTTTTTCAAAAGGAAGGTATTTTTTCTCCATTAAATTATCCTTGGGACCTTAAAAAAATTGTTATCTTTATCAGGAGCATTTTTAAGCATTTTCTCTCTTGAAATATAATTTTCTGGAATGTCTTCTCTAAAAACATTTTTTATCGGAATAACATGGTAAGTTGGTTCAATATTTTCTGTATTTATCTCATTTAATTTTGAGATATACTCAATGATTTTTCCTATTTCTTTCACTAAACTTTCTTTTTCATCTTCTTTTAATTCAATTCTTATAAGTTGACTCAAATACTCAACATCTTTTTTTTCTATAATTTTTTTCTCCATATTTTAAATTCTACAACTAAATTGAAATTTCGTCAAAATTTTTGACATACCATTAAAAAAAAATAAAATAATTATAAAGATGGGAAAATATTTAGGTATAGACCTTGGCGCTGAAACCGGAAGGGGAATAATTGGTGAATTTGATGGAGAAAAAATAAATATAAAGGAAATTCATAGATTTCCTACTTACCATTCCAAAATTAAAGAACATAGATTTTGGAATGTTTTATCTATTTTTGAAGAAATAAAAAAAATGTTATTACTTGCCCAAAACCATGGCGAAATTAAAGGAGTTGGAATAACTACATGGGGTGTAGATTATGCTTTAATTGGAAAAAATGACCTTTTGCTTTCCAATCCATTTCAATATAGAGATGAAAGAACAAAAGGAATTATGGAGGAGGTTTTTAATATTATTCCCAAAGAAAGAATTTTCAGAGAAACAGGTATTCAATTTATGCCAATAAACACTCTTTTTCAGATTTTTGCAACAAAGAAAGAGTTTCCATACCTTATTGAAAATTGTGAATCTCTTCTTTTTATGCCTGACTTATTTAATTTCTTTTTAACAGGAGATAAATTTTGTGAATATACAATAACAACTACATCTCAGATGTATAATTCATTATCTTCGGGTCAGAATAAAGCACCAAGGGGAAACTGGTCTTATTCATTACTTGAAGAACTTGGGATAAGAACAGATTTTTTACAGCAAGTTATATCTCCTGGAACATTAATAGGAAATATCACAAAAACATTGCAGGAAGAGTTAAATATATCTGCGATTGGTGTTTATGCTGTTTGTAGTCATGATACTGCGTCTGCTGTTGTTGGAGTCCCTGCAAGAGAAAATAAATGGGCTTACATTTCTTCAGGAACATGGTCTTTACTCGGTGTTGAGTTAGAAAATCCAGTTATAAATGAAAAAGTTCTGCAATATAATTTTACAAATGAAGGAGGTTTCGGTGGTTCAATAAGATTTCTTAAAAATATAGTTGGATTATGGATTTTGCAGGAATGTAAGAGAGAGTGGGATAAAAAAGGAGAGCAATATTCTTATGAACAACTTGTTGAAATTGCTAAAAATGGAGTTCCTTTTTATTCTTTTATAGATGTTAATAGAAATGAATTTTTATATCCAGGGAATATGACCGAAAAAATAAAAAATTACTGTCAGAAAACAGGGCAAAAAGTTCCTGATAATATACCGCAGATAACAAGAGTAATTCTTGAAAGTTTATCTATGGAATACAGATATGTAATTGAACAACTGGAAGAGCTTATTGGATATGATATTGAAACACTTCATATTGTTGGAGGAGGAAGCCAAAATTCTTTACTTTCTCAATTTACATCTTCTGCAACTAAAAAAATTGTTATAACAGGACCTTCAGAGGCAACATCAATAGGAAATATTCTTGTTCAGGCATATGCAAAGAGAGAGATTAAAGATTTATGCCAAATAAGAGAAGTTATAAGAAATTCTTTCCCATTAATTGTTTATAGGCCTGAAAATATTGATTTATGGGATGAAAATTATGAAAAATATAAAAAATTGAAGGGGTTTTATGGTGGAATGTAATTTTCTTGAAAACAAACTTAAAGATTATTTTGAAATTCTTTCCTCTAAAACTCCTATTCCTGGTGGTGGTAGTGCAGTTTGTTGTCTTGCTTCTCTTTCAAGTTCTCTAATTAATATGGTCTTAAATTATACGATTGGCAAAAAGGAATATGAAAAGTTTCAGGAAGAGTTAAATAAGATTAAAGAAAGAAATTATGAGATTTTGAAGGAATGCACAAATTTTATTGAAGAGGATAGTAGAATATATAAAAAAATTGATGAAGCAATTAAAGGAAAGAAAGATGCAGAAGAATATTTAAAAAGTTCGGCAAATTTACACCTTAAAATATGTAATTATATGTTTGAAATAGTTGATTTTTGTGATATACTTGTTGAAAAAGGGAATAGAAATTTAATTTCAGATACAGGGATATCAAATATTTTTGCATATAGTGCCTTTTTAGGTGCTAAAATCAATATTTTAATTAACTTGAAGTATATAAAAGATAATGAATTTAAAGAACAGATAAAGAACAAAATTGAAGAGATGGAGGAAAAGGTTAAAGAGAAAAGCAAAGATATAAACAAGAAAATTGTTGAAAAAATGGGGGTATAAATGGGAAATATAATAGATGGAAAAGTAATATCTGAAAAAATAAAAGACCAGGTAAAGAAAGAATTGGAATTATTGAAATCTAAAGGAATTACCCCTAAACTTGTTGCAGTGTCCGTTGGAGAAAATCCGGCAAGTATTGTTTATATGAATCAGCAAAAGAAAAACTGTGAAAAAATTGGAATAAACTATGAGATATTGCAATTACCTGAAAATATAAGTGAAATTGAATTATGTGACAATATTGAAAAATTAAATAAAAACCAGGATGTAACAGGTATAATTTTACAACTTCCCTTACCAAAAGGAATTGATTCAAGAAAAGTCCAGTCAAAAATAGCACCAGAAAAAGATGTTGAGGGAGTTAATCCAAGCAATATGGGGTGGATTTTATATGGAAGAGCAATTATCGGTCCCTGCACAGCGCTTGCAGTTAAAGAAATTATTGAATATACGGGTGTAAACTTATATGGGAAAGAAGTAGTTATGGTTGGACATTCAGATATAGTTGGAAAACCAGTTGCACTTTTACTTGTGGATAAATTTGCAACTGTTTCAATATGCCATATTGGAACTTTTGACGCAGGAAAATTAGAAGAACATGTAAAAAGGGCTGAAATTTTAATAGTGGCTGTTGGTAAAGCAAATTTAATACCTGGTGATTGGATAAAAGAAGGAGCGATTGTTATAGATGTTGGAATAAATAAAGTAGGGGATAAAATTGTTGGAGATGTTGAATTTGATAAAGCAAAAGAAAGAGCAAGTTGGATTACACCAGTTCCAGGTGGAGTTGGACCTGTGACAACCGCTATTTTATTAAGAAATATTGTTGTTCTGACCAAAATGCAAAAAGGAGTATAAAAAATGGAAAAAATTAAAGTTATGTGGTTTCAGGCGGGAGGATGCACAGGTTGTACAATATCTCTTTTAAATTCATCATCAATCAAAATAAAAAATTTACTTCTTGATGAGATAGTCCCGGGTAAAATTGTCTGTTTGATTTTTCAACCAACTATAATGGCAGAAAGTGGAGAAAAGGTTATAAAAGTTATGAAAGGAGAAGAAGAAAAGGGAGATTTTTTTCTTGTTGTTGAAGGAGCAATACCAACAAAAAATAATGGAATTTATGGAAAAGTTGGAGAGAAAACATTTCTTGAAAATATTTTAGAACTTGGAGAAAAGGCAAATGGAGTTATTTGTATAGGAAGTTGTTCTTCTTTTGGAGGAATACCAAAAGGAAGTCCTAACCCTACTGGTTGTATGTCAGTAAAAGAAATATTTGAAGAAAGAAATATAAATAAACAAGTTATAAATGTTCCTGGTTGCCCTCCACATCCTGATTGGTTTTTAGGAACAATAACAAAAATTATTTTAGGCCAGGATTTGAAACTTGATGAACTTAATAGACCTATTGATTTTTATGGAAAGTTAATACATGAAAATTGTCCAAGAAGGCCATTTTTTGATAAAGGTTTTTTTGCAAAATCACTTTCAGAAGAAGGATGTTTATATTTACTTGGATGTAAGGGACCTTTTACCTATGCAGATTGTCCATTAAGACAATGGAATGGAGGAACAAACTGGTGTATAAAAAATAATTCTCCATGTTTTGGATGCACTGAACCAGAATTTATTGATAAAAATCTTCCATTTTTTAAAAGGAAAAATTTAGAAAAAATTGGAGAGTAAAATGAAGAAAAAAATTGTAATTGATCCGGTTACAAGAATAGAAGGCCATTTGAAAGTTGAAGTTGAAATTGAAAATAATCAAGTAGTTTCTGCAAGATGTAGTGGTATGCTTTACAGAGGAATTGAAAAAATATTGATTGGCAAAAATCCTGAAGATGCAGTCCAGATTACTCAAAGAATATGTGGGGTCTGCCCGATTGCTCATGCAAGTGCTTCAACAATTGCTTGTGAAGATGCTTTTGGTATAACTGAAAAAATACCTCAAAATGCACTACTGGTAAGAAATTTAATTCATATGTCAAACCATATTCATAATTCCATTTTACATTTCTATCATCTTGGAATTCTTGATTTTGTAGATGTTAAAAAAGTAAAAAAAGGAGTAAGTAGTGAAATAGACCTTGTATGTAAATTTTTTGAAAGAGATGATTATTCTCCTTTTGGGTTGGAAAATGTAGATTTTAGATTACCTGAAGAGATAAATTTAAGATGTTTACACAATTATATAAAAGCGCTTGAAATAAGAAGATATGCTCATCAACTTTTAAGTATATTCGGCGGGAAAATGCCTCATCAGTGCGGAATTGTTCCTGGTGGGGTAACACAGACAGTTGATATTGGGAAAATTGAAAATGCTATTGGTAAAATAAAAGATATTAAAGAATTTATTGAACTTTATTATTACAGAGATTTAAAGGATATATCTAATTATTACAACGATTATTTTGAAATTGGTCTATCCTATGGGAATTATCTTGCTTACGGTGCTTTTCCGATTAAAGAAAATGGCATCATAAAAAAATTCCAACCATCAGGAGTTATTTACGAAAACGAAAAAATTGAAGAATTAAATTCTGAAGAAATAACAGAACACATAGTAAATTCGTGGTATGAAGGTGAAACAGCAAATCCAAAAATTGATTTTCCAGAGGTAAATTTTGAAAAAGAAGGTTATTCATGGATAAAGAGCCCAAGATATAAAGGAAAACCATTTGAAGTTGGACCTTCTGCAAGATTGATTATTGCATATAAGAAAAATGTAAGTCCATGGAAGGAAGAAATTGATAAAATTTTAAATGAATTGAAAATTGATATTTCAAAATTAAATTCAGTTATGGGAAGACATATATCAAGATTTATTGAAGCAAAAGTTCTTATAAATGAATGTTTAAACCATCTAATGAAAATAAAACCAGAAAAAGAATTTTTTGTTGAATACGAAGTTCCTAATGAAAGTATAGGTGTGGGCTTAAGCGAAGGTGCTCGTGGTGCAGTAGGACACTGGATTGGAATAAAAAATAAAAAACTTTCTCATTATCAAGTTATATCTCCAACAACATGGAATGCTGGTCCAAAAGATAAAAACGGTAATTATGGCCCTCTTGAGAAAGCACTTATTGGAACAAAAATTAAAAATCAGGAAAATCCAGTTGAAGTTTTAAGAATAATAAGGTCATTTGACCCATGTCTTGCATGTGCAGTTCAAGTTCTTGATAGCAAAAAATTGAAGAAAAAGGAATTTTTAATATGGCAGTGAAATTACTTGTTTTAGGACTTGGAAATACTTTGAAAATGGATGATGGAATTGGTATTTATCTTGTTAGAGAAATTGAAAAATATTTTGAAAAACAGGATGTGAAAATTTATGAAATAGGGACAGAAACATGGAGAATTTATTCAATAATTGAAGAAGAAAATTGCGATAATATTTTAATAGTTGATGCTATGCAGTTTAATTTTATTCCTGGATTTGTATATATAGGAAAAAATCCTGAAATAAATGATTTTTGTTTTCTATCTTCTCATGAAATGAATTTTCTTTCAGAAATAGATTTTAAATTTTTTAAAAAAAGAAAGAACATTTATATTTTCGGAGTTGAAGTATATAAAATTGATTGGAGTATTGGATTATCAGATGTGTTAAAAGAAAAATTTGATGAAATTTTAAATAAACTTATTGAATTATGTAATTTAATTATTCAAAAGGAGATTGAAAATGATTTACTCGGAATTAAAACCATTTGAAGAGATTTTAAAAAGTTTGAAAGAAAAGAGCGTTTTTTTTATTTTATGTAGTGGATGTGCAGAAGTAGTTAGAGTTAGTGATGATAAAAGTGTTGAGGAGATTGAAAATAAATTAAAAGAAAATCAAAAAGTCATAACAGGAAAAATTAAAATTGATTTTTTATGTAGTAAAAACTTAATAGCAAGAAAACTTTCAAGGCATATTGATAAACTTTCAAAATCATCATCTATCTTAGTTTTTTCGTGTGGAATAGGAGTTCAATGTGTTTCAAAAATTGTTGATATACCTGCCTATCCAGCAACAAATACAATTTATTTTGGTGGTTTTCAGGGACTTTGGCCAGGAGAAGAAAGATGTGATGAATGCGGAACATGTTATCTTGGTATAACTGGTGGAATATGTCCTATTACTTTCTGTACAAAGCAACTTATAAATGGTCCATGCGGAGGAACAAATAAAGGGAAATGTGAAATTGACCCTAATAAAGATTGTGGATGGGTTTTAATTTATGAAAAACTTAAAAATATTGAAAAACTTGAAATTTTGAAGGATTATAAAGAACCAAGAAATTATAAACTTATTGAAGTTTCATCAAAATTAAGAAAAAAGATATTCTATGATATAGATAAAAACGAGGAGTTTTAAATGGAAATATCAAATTTACAGAAAAAATTGAATGAGGGTAAATTTGTTATAACTTCTGAAATTGGTCCGGGTAAAGGAACAAATCTTGAATTTTTAAAAGAAGCAGAAATAATTAAGGATAAAGTTGATGCAATAAATGTGACTGATTTACAAAGTTCAGTTATGCGACTTGGTTCTCTTTGTGTCTGTCATTTACTTATTGATATGGGAATAGAGCCAATATTTCAGATAACTTGTAGAGATAGAAACCGACTTGCTTTACAATCAGATTTACTAAGTGCTTATGTTCTTGGGATAAGGAATGTTTTATGTTTAACAGGAGACCATCCAATTTTAGGAGACCATCCTGAAGCAAAACCAGTTTTTGATCTTGATTCTGTTTCATTATTAAAAGTTGCCTCAATGTTAATGGAAGGAAAAGATATGAAAGGAAACGCTCTTGATGGTAAGGTAGAATTTTTTCTTGGTGCAGTTGTAAGTCCATGCTATGAACCTATTGATTTACAGATAATAAAAATGGAGAAAAAGATTGAACAAGGAGCAAGATTTTTTCAAACACAGGCAATTTATGATTTAAAGAAATTTGAAGAATTTATGAAAAGAGTTGAAAAGTATAAAGTTCCAGTGTTAGGTGGAATTGTTCTTTTAAAATCAGCAGGTATGGCAAAATATATGAATGAAAATGTTGCTGGAGTTAGTGTTCCTGATAGATATATTGAAATGATGGCAAAGGCAAAAAAAGAGGAAAAGGTAAAGGTAAGTTTAGAGATAGGAGCAGAATTAATTAAAGGTATGAAAGATATGTGCAATGGAATTCATATAATGCCTCTTGGTTGGGATAAATATGTTCCAGATCTTTTATATCTTTCTGGTTTAATTTAAATTTTTATTTCAGAAATTGCCTTTTCTCTTATTCTACAACTTGGACATTTTCCACAAGGTTTTTTCCCATTTTTATAACAAGACCATGTTAAAGATATATCAAGACCATAAGAAATTGCTTTTTTAATAATCTGGCTTTTTGATAGATTTATAAGAGGAGCAATTAACTTTATTTTTTCTCCAAGAATTGTTTTCTTTGTTGCAAAATTTATAAGTTTTTGAAATTTTTTTATATAAATAGGTCTACAATCAGGATATCCAGAAAAATCAATTGAATTAACTCCAATAAAAATTGAATCTGCTGAAATTGATTCAGCATATCCAAGAGCAAGAGAAATAAAAATAGTATTTCTTGCAGGAACATATGTTGAAGGAATTCCTTTGACTTTTTTTTGTGGGATTTTCATTTCTCTTTTTGTTAAAGATGATTTTAAAAAAGACAGGTCAGTTTTTAATATCAGATGTTGTTTTGCATTTAAGAATTTTGCTATTTTTTTTGCTGACTCAATTTCTTTTCTTGCCTTCTGTCCATAGTCAATTGTAAGGCAATAAATCTGATACCCTTTCTTTTTTGCTATATATGCGGTTAGAAAGCTATCAATTCCTCCCGAGAGTAAACATACTGCTTTTTTCATTTTATTTTAACAATTTTTTGAATCTGTAATCTTAAATACCAGTTTTCTTCTGGAAATTTCTTTAAAAATTGAATAATCTGTTTTAAAATTTTTTTATCATTGTTTAATGGCTGTAAAATAATAGGTTTTTCAATTTTTCTGTCAATGAAATCAAAAATTTTTTTATTGATTATAATATACTTAAATTCACTGGCTAATTTCCTAAATCTTATATCATAACCCAAAGGATGGAAAATTTTTCCTTCTATCTTTGGACTTACAGTTATCCAGTCAAATTTTATATTTTCCCAAATTGTTCCGTTTGTTTCAACTGATATAAAATAATTTTTCTTTTTTAACAATTTAAAAAGATACTCAATATTCTGTAAATATGGTTCTCCTCCGGTGAAACAAACCCTTTTACAATTAAATTTTTCAATCTTTTTTAAAATCTCTTTTTCTGTCATTTCTTTTCCTTTTTTCCAGGCATATTTTGTATCACACCATAAACACCTTAAATTACATCCAGAAAATCTTATAAAAATAAATGGAAGCCCTTGAAGCAATCCTTCGCCCTGGATTGAATAAAAAATTTCATTGACTTTATAAATCATTTTTTAAGAAAAATTTTATGGAATTTTTAAAAATCAAGTCAGTTATTTCATTAATATCTTTTTCTTTTAATTTTGCTAACTGGTCAACTATATATTTAACCATAAACGGTTCACTTCTTTTTCCTCTGAATGGTTCAGGTGCTAAAAAAGGAGCATCTGTTTCAACCATAATTTTTTCAATAGGATAGAATTTTGCAACTTCTCTCACATTTTTTGCATTTTTGAAAGTTAAAATTCCAGTAAATGAAATATAAAAATTTTTACCAAGACAATATCTTGCCAAATCTAAATCACCTCCAAAACAATGGAAAACAACTTTTTCTGGCATTTTAATGTTTTCAATTATTTCAATCAATTGATTTTTACTTTCTCTCTGGTGAATTATCAGAGGAAGATTATATTTCCCAGCAATTTCAATTTGACCTATAAAAAATTCCTTCTGTTTTTCCATCTTATCTTTTGAATAATAAAAATCAAGACCTACCTCTCCTATTGCAATCACTTTCTCGCTTTTTACAAGTTTTTCTATCTCTTTTAAATCTTCTATTTTCACCTTATCAACATCAAGAGGATGGATACCAATTGAACTATATATAAAATCATAATTTTTTGCAATTTCAATAACTTTTTTATTACTTTCTATATTTGTTCCAACATTTAAAATATATTCAACCCCTTGTTCTTTTGCCCTTTTTACAACTTCTTCTCTATCATTATCAAACTGGTCAAAATCAAGATGACAGTGTGTATCAAAATATTTCATCTTCTTAAAACTATTTAATATCAGTCATTTCAATCCACTTAACCACTTAATCAATTGCTCAATTGGTTAAATGGTTTTTTAGATAGTTTGTTCAATTTTATGTTTTATGCTCTTAATTTCTTTTTCAGATGTATTTGTTTTTGATAATATTTTTAAGGAAAAATCAACTGCTTTTGGAGAATGGGTTATTGAACCAACTGAAATTCTGTCTATATTAAGTTTTTTTAATTTTTTTATCTTTTTTAAATCAATATTTCCACTCACTTCAATTTCACAATCTTTCCCTTTTTTAAATTTAGAGAATTTTTTGATATCAGTTAATTTTGCATTATCAAACATAATTATGTCAACTCCTTGTTCATAAGCAGTAATTGCCTCTTTAAAATTTTCAACTTCTATTTCAATCTTAAATTTCCCTTCTGTATATTCTTTTACTCTTTGAATTGCCTTTTTTATTGCAGAAAATTTATCAATTTTTTCTTTTTCAGTTATTCCCTTTATATGATTATCTTTAATTAAAACCATATCAAAAAGTCCAAACCTATGATTTTCTCCTCCTCCTATTTTTACAGCATATTTTTCAAGGACTCTTAAATTTGGAGTTGTTTTTCTTGTATCATATATTTTAATTTTTCCACTTTCTTTAACTAATTTCCTTGTTTGGCTTGCAATTCCTGACAATTTCTGTAAAAAATTTAAGGCAGTGCGTTCTCCTTTAAGCAATTCTTTTATAGGACCTGTAATTTTACCAACTATGGTATTTTTCTTCACATAGTCACCATCTTTATATTTGAAATCAAATTTAAACAAAGGAGAAAGCAAGAGAAACGTTCTTTTAAAAACTTCAAGACCACATATTACACCACCACTTTTACAGATTAAAAAAGATGAAACAAAAAAATTATCAGAGAAAATTCCATCTGTGGTTATATCACCGCTTCCTATATCTTCTTTAAGTGCATTTTTTATTATTTTATCTATTTTTTCCCATTCCATTTTATATAGAAATCAAATCACTCTTTTTAAATATTGAATCAAGTTTATAGCCCCTTTTTTCAATCTCTTGGCTTGCTCCTTCTTCACGGTCAACAATACATATAACTTTCTCTATTTTACAATTATAACTTTCAGCCACCTCAATTGCTTTTAAAATAGACAAACCACTTGTAGCAACATCATCAACTATTGCAACATTCCAGTTTTCTTTTAAATTTCCCTCAATAATTTTTCCCATTCCATGCTCTTTTTTAACATTCCTTACTATAAAACCATTTATAGGTTTTTTCTCAATATAACTAATTAAACATACACCACTTACAATTGGGTCTGCTCCTAAAGTTAATCCTCCAATTGCATCAATCTTTTCATCCTTTATCATTTCAAAAATTATTTTACTTACAAGATAAATACCTTCTGGAGACAAAGTTATAATTCTACAATCAATATAAAAATTGCTCTTTTTGCCACTTGATAAAACTACTTCTTTAAAAACAACACATTTTTCAAGTATAATCTTTTTTAATCTTTCTTTTAGTTTTTCCATTTTTAATAAATTTTACCATAAAATAAAAAACCCCGGCCACTTTATAGTAGCCGGGGTTTAAATTCTGTATCACCTTTTAGAAGGCAACTTTAGCATATCCAAGGACTTGCCATGGTCTTCCTAAATTTCCACCAAATACATTTCCTCCAAAAATACTTCCGCCTGTAACTCCAAATGTAAGGTCTTCTGTAAATTTATATTCAATTGTTGCGTCAACTTCATATCCATAGTTATTATCTCCAACTAAGGATTTAACCCAGTATCCATCAACAGCAAGAGACCATTTTTCAGCAGGAGTTATTCCAAAACCAAGATTGAATGCCTGAGCGTTTCCAATACCTACACCATATGGATATGCTCCATTAGTGTATCTTGTTAATGCAGCATCATAAGCAAAAAGAATTGGTCCTATTCTTGAAGCAGTATTTGATGGAAATACTGGAATCCAATTTTCAAGAGCATCTGATGTGGCATCATCATCTGCTGAATATCTTGCATAATTAAGTTTTATCCATGGTTTCATATTTATTTGTGATTCATATTTTATTCCAGCAAGTAAAGCCCATCCTTTAAAGTTAATATCATTATCTGTTCCACTATTTCCAAACTGTCTTGCATATTCTGCTTTTAATGTAAGACCCGGAACCCCTGGAATTCCTGATACAATCCTTATTCCTGCTGTGCTGAGAAGTCCTGTATCAGGAATAATACCATAATAACCATCGAGATTTGGGTTCCAGTATTCTGGAAGAGCACCAAGACCTACATAGTAAAGGTCAATATTTGCAACTTCTGCAAGTTTAAATCCAATATTAGCAGCATAAAGATTTGCTTCATATGCATCATTGAATGAATTGGAAAATTGGTCATTTATCTTGCTGTAAAATAGTGTTAAATTTACCGGAAATGCTTCAGGTGCATAATCTAATCTAATACCATCAAATGCTTTCTGAAGTCCAAGGTCTTGAACTGGAAATAATGGTAAACTTATGTTTCCTGGATAAAAAATACTCCAGTATCTATTTCCCAATACAAGACCTTCACCAAATTCAATTTCCTGTCTTCCAATTGTAAATGAAAGTCCAGGGGTAAGAGCATCTTTTATCTTGATGTATGCAAGGTCTAACATTAATGGTAGGGATCTTGTATAACTATCTGGTAGTTCATTACCAAAAGAACCCCATGCTCTTTCATTGATCAATCTTATCATAGTTGATACATTTTCACTTAAATCAGCAGAAACATAAACTCTTGCCTGGGTAACAAATGTATGTAAATTAACTCCATCTCCATAATCTCCATAAAAACCTTCCCTACCAACTACCCAGTCACCTCTTAGAATACCCCAAACAGCAATATCTCCACCAACTTTTACATTCTCAACAGCGGAAAATGCAGGTGCTATTAGGCAAACTGCAAAAACCGCTATCAAGATTTTTAATATACTTCTCATTTTCATTCCCTCCTTTTTGTTATCTATAAACTTATCCTCTTTTATCAGAGGGCTTTCTTCTGTTCCAGTTTATGTTTTTCTTTTTTGGTCTGACTTTCTGCCTTTTTTATTTTTTCACCTCCTTTCCCGGCATTTTTAAAAGTCAGTTAGAAAAACATAAACTTTTTTAAATTTATTATACCTACCAAATTTTCAATTTGTCAAGTTTTATTCTAATTCAATTTTAAAACTCTATCAAATTTATTATATACACAAACTTTTTAAATTGTCAAGTTTTTACTTTTATTTATGTTAACACCAATTTTAAATTTGTCAAGTTTTTTAATTCTGAATATGATGGTTGAGAGGGTGCTACCTTTTTTGAGAAAGAAATATAAGTAAATTGAGAACCAAATGTAAGTAATATCAGCCTTTCGGAAATATCTACTCCCATAGGAACTGTTATTATTTTTATTTTTTTTGAATATTCATAAGTTAGTTTTATAAGATTGAATAGATTTTTAGGAGAACTTATTTTTGTTGCGATTTTAACAAAATCAGCAGATTTTCTTTTTCCAGTTTTTATAATTTTTTTTAAAATTTTGTAATCAGGAGTTTTTTTGAAGTTATGATAAGAAAGGATTATTCTTTTATTTTTACTTTTTGCAATTTCAATCACATTTTCACATATTTTATTTTTTATTTCAACATCAACTATATCAACATAATCAATTATTTTTCTGTAAATTTCAAGTCGTTTTTTATCAGGAATATAAAAAAAATTTTCACCTGCTTCTTTATACCATCTACAAGTTCCTATTATCTGATTTTCTCCTATTTTTCTTATTTTTTTTATCCAGTCAACAAGTTGCTCTTTGCTATAATTTCTTAAAAACTCATCTATCCTTAATTCAACATATTTAACTTCTCTTAAAATATCTATCAATTCATTTTCTTTTTCACCTCCTACAAGAACAAGTGCAATTTTTTCTCTTAAATTTTCCATTTTTAAATTAAATTTCAAATCCAATATCAAGTTTTGATTTTGCAAGTAAATAACTTGTATTTAAAATTTTATTTACATCTTCAACTTTAACTCCACTGGAAATTATTATTTTTTTTGCAAAATCATCTGTTATTAAATCATTAGGTGAATGAGTATCTGTATTTAAAATTAAAGGGAATCCATATTCATACCACAATCTAATAATATGTCCATTTGATAAAGAATGTCCTTTTCTTGCAGAAATTTCTATATGAATTTTTCTTTCATCTGCAATTTTTGCTTCGTCTTCACTTAATATACCTGGGTGAGCAAGAATATCTATCTCACTTTCAAGTGCTTTTTTATTTGTTCCTTTTGCAACTGGTTCTACAATTGTTTCTCCATGAACAACAACAATTTTTGCTCCTAAATTCTTTGCAATTTTTACTAAATTTGGAATATCAATAGGATTTACATGGGTTATTTCAACTCCTGGAATTGTCTTAATTTTATAATTTATATTTATTTTTTCACATGCTCTCACCAATGAAGGAACTACAATATCAATATTTGAGTAGTCAATATGGTCTGTAAAAGCAATAACTTTATATCCCTTTTCATTTGCTCTTTGTGCAAGTTCTGAAGGCAGTAACTCTCCATCACTAAGTAATGTATGTGTATGAAGGTCTATCATTTTTGCTCCTTTTTTGGAGGTCTTACTTCTTTTACTATTACATCAACATTTGCAACTTTTAATCCTGACATTTTTTCAACCTCTTTTTTTATTTTTTCCTGAATTTCATATGTAATTTCAGGAATATTTACTCCATATTCAACCTCAATTCCAAGTTCAAAACTAACTTCTCCTTCTCCAAGAATCACTTTTATTCCTATATCTGGTTTTCTTCTAAAAATTTTTGCAATACCTCCAACAATGCTTGTTGAAATTTTACTTACTCCCGGAACCTGTGTTGCTGCTATTCCTGCGATTTGTGCAAGAACATCATCGTCTATTTTAACCTTCCCAAATTCTTTTTCATCAGTCATACTGCCTCCTTTTGTGTCTCTTCAGATAATAATTTATCAGCAAATCCAACATAATACCTACCTGAAAGAAATAAAGGATTTGAAAATATTTTCTTATAAAATGGAATAGTTGTTTTTATGCCATCAATTATTATTTCATCAAGGGCTCTAATCATTCTTTCAATTGCTTCTTCCCTTGTTCTTCCATAAGATATAAGTTTCATAATTAAACTGTCATAAAATTGTGGAACAGAATAACCTTCATAAATGTGAGTATCAATTCTTATTCCAGGACCTGCTGGTAAGATAAGTTTTTTTATTCTACCAGGGGATGGCATAAAATTATTCTCTGGGTCTTCTGCATTTATTCTACATTCAATTGAGTGATAATTTATTTTTATATCTTTTTGTTTAAAATCAAGTTTTAAATTATCTGCAATCTTTATCTGACTTTTGACTAAATCAATTCCTGTGACGCATTCAGTAATTGGATGTTCCACTTGAATTCTGGTGTTCATTTCTATAAAGTAAGGTTTTTTGTTCTGGTCAACAAGAAATTCAACTGTTCCTGCATTTCTATATTTAATTGCCTTTACAAGTTTTTTCGCATATTTTTGTAATTTTTTTCTCAAAAACTTATCAACAAAAGGTGATGGACTTTCTTCTATCAGTTTTTGATGCCTTCTTTGAATTGAACAATCTCTTTCAGGGAAAACATAAATATTTCCTTTATTATCACATAAAACCTGAATTTCTATATGTCTTGGCCTTTCAATAAATTTTTCAATATAAAGAGTGTCTTCTCCAAAAGAAATTTTTGCTTCCTGTTGACAGGTATTCCACATCTTCTCAAATTCATCTTTTGTATAAACCTTTCTCATTCCTCTTCCTCCACCACCTGCAGATGCTTTTATCATTACTGGAAAACCAATTTTTTTAGCATGATATAACGCTTTTTTTAAATTATGTTCTTCATATCCTGGAATTACAGGAACTCCAAAATTTTTGGCAATTTTTTTGGCAAGTGATTTATCCCCCATCTTTCTTATATTATCAGCAGATGGACCTATAAAAGTTATTCTTGCTGCATTACATATTTCAACAAATTGTATATTTTCTGATAAAAATCCATATCCAGGATGAACCGCATCTGCACCTTTGATTTCTATTGCGCTTATAATAGAAGGAATATTTAAATAACTATCTTTTGGATTTGCAGAACCCAAACATATTCTTTCATCAGCAAGAAGAACAGGTAGTGAAAATTTATCTGCTTCAGAATATCCAATTACGACAGGGATTTTCATTTCTTTACAAGCCCTTATTATTCTTAAAGCGATTTCTCCTCTATTTGCTACAAAAACTTTCCTTATCATTTTTCTTTGCAAGACCCGACTTCTAAGATAAAGAGGACCTGACCGTATTCAACGGGATTAGCATTTTCAATAAGTATTTCCTTAACAGTTCCATCAAATTCTGACTTTATTTCGTTCATTACTTTCATTGACTCAATTATACATAAAACATCCCCCTTTTTAACAGAATCGCCAACTTCAACAAATGGAGGACTTGTAGGAGAGGGTGCCCTGTAAAAAGTTCCAACAAGTGGTGATTTAACATAAACAATGTTTTCAAGTTCCTGAGTAGTATATTTTGATTCTTCAACAATTTTTTCAATATCAATAGTTGGCTCTTTTTCAATAATTTCTTTTTTTATTTCTTGCCCCTTTTTGCTTAATATTAAATGAAAGTCACCTTTTTTAACTTCAAGATATTCAAGTCCATACTCCTTCATAAAATCAGCATATATCTTAAGTTCATCAGGTTTCATTTTTATTGAACTCTTGTAATATATTCTCCAGTTCTTGTGTCAATTTTTATTACATCTCCAACTTCAATAAATAAAGGTGTTTGAACTATGAGTCCTGTTTCTACCTTAACTTTCTTTTTTCCTCCTTGGACAGTATCTCCTTTATACCCTGGTTCTGCTTCAATAACCTTAAGGGAAACTGTAAAAGGAAGTTGAATGTCAATAATTTTCCCCTGATAGGATAAACCAATAACTTCAAGATTTTCTTTTAGATAATTTTTCTTATCTCCGATTATTTCAGAAGATATATGAAACTGTTCATAGGTATTGTTATCCATAAAATAATATTCGTCTCCATCAGAATATAAATAAGTAAGAGGTATCTCTTCAAGGATTACTTCTTTAACTTCAATATCACTTCTAAAACTGAATTCAATTCCTCTCTGTGTATCAATTTCTATCGCCTTTATCTTTACAATACCCCTTCTTTGCTGTTGAACAATATGGGTTGCATTTTTTACAATATAAAGTTTTCCTTCGTATTCAAAAACATTTCCCTCTTTTAAGTCAAGAACATTCATAAAAAAATTATAACATAAAAAAAGAAAAAAGAGAAGGAGAGTTTACTCCTTCCCTTTAATTTATAAATTCTGTCTTATTGAGTATATCTGAATAAAATACCAAGAGAAATTATTAATACTAAAGGAACAAGAAATCCTTTTAAAATTAACCAGGCAACCAAAACAATAGGATATAAAGAAATTTTTACAGCAAACTTTAAGAATGGATTTTTCTCAATAACTTTTGCATAATCTGGACTGTGTGAATAATACCATTTTACAAATGAAATTCCTATTTTATTTGTAAGCAAATATTTATCTCTGAATTGTCTTAAAATTTTAACTATTGGATGGTTATAATTTCCAAAACAAGCAGTAGCAATAAAACATCCTCCTCCTGTTTTTCCAAAACCTTCACCTGTTAAAGTTATGAGATAAGGGTTTTCATCAGGGTCATTTGAAGGGATTGTTATTTTGAGTGTTTTGGTTCCATTTGACTGAGGCGTAAATTTCACCTTTATAAAACCAGATTCACCTTGTTGTAAATTTAATCCTGTTAAATTATCACTCACTATTGTAAAATCAGTTGTATTAGAATAAGTAATAGTTCCTATCATTAGGTTTTCTGTTCCTGAATTTAAAACGGTTATTGTCAATTCTTCTGATTCTTCTCCAACTTTGACTCTTCCAAAATCAGTTTTTAGCAAGTCAACTACAATATTAGGTTCGCCCGTTGTTTCTATTACTGTCATTGCTCCGTAGATTGGTGCTCCTTCAACACTTAAATATTTTGTAGTAGTTTGTCCTTCAAAGGACAAACCTGAGTTATATAAGATACAGGGTCTATATTTATCTCCTGCATTAGCATTATTGAAACTATATATAACTGAACAAACTACTTCTTGATTTGCTTGAATAGGCCAATTGATAACATATGCAAAAAGTTTTCTATTATTTAAATCTTTACCTAACACAGTTTGCCAATCCCCACATTTTAAATAAGCAGTAACTTTTGATAAGTCACCAGTTTCTATATCTATTATTTCAAAAACATTGGTTAAGCGAGCATTTTCATATCCAGTTGTTTCTTTTATCTTAAACTTTAAAACCTCAATATTGGAAGCATCTTTATTAACTACCTGATTTTCCTGCTCTGTTGGAGAAATTAAAATATGGCCTTTC
>JAMWBY010000082.1 GCA_023818745.1 Candidatus Omnitrophota bacterium | reverse complement strand
CCAGTGGACTAAATTTGATACCTACTTACTCATAAAAGAAAGGAGACAACATAGATGAAAGTAAAACTGATATTTATTATGGGTATCTATACAAATCGGTTTTTTGGATTTAGCAGTTTAACCTTATGAGATATGAGAATTGATTAATTATTTAATAAGAGTATTAATTTAAAAATATAGCAATTTAAAAACCAAAAATCAAGAAAATGGACTGAATGATTGTTATAGATTTTAGGAAAACAGAAAAGATTTTCTTAAAAAATTTATACTTTGACAGATTGAAAGAAAGCAAGTAAAATAAGAAGCGTTTATGACGATATTTATTATTTTAAGTTTTATTGATGTGGTAATTTTGAATGAGTTATAAGACAACTTATTATAAAAATTTCTTATCAAATATTGAAGAATGAGTATAAAACTTGAAATTAAGACAACCAAAATAAAAGGAGTAAGATGGAAAATATTACAATTTTGGGAATGTTTTTACTTGGTATAATGACAAGTTTATCGCCATGTTCAATAGCAATACTTGTTGCAACTGTTTCTTTTATTATTGGTGAAAGCAAAAATATAAAACAGGGCTTGATACTTGGAATATCTTTCACTGCTGGTTTAAGTTTGGTATTTTTCATATTTGGTTTATTTGTCTCCTATCTGGGACAGTTTTTAAGATACTCCCATATTTTCTTTATATTTGCTGGATTTATTCTTATTTATTTTGGCATGCAACAACTCGGTATTCTAAAACATTTTTCAGGTAAAGGTAATAGTATTACTTTTTTTCAACAATTTGGATTTAAAATTATGAATTTACCGATTGTCATATCATCTTTTTTGCTTGGTGTTTTGTTTGCTCTTGGTTGGGCACCGTGTGCTACTGCTTTAATAATGCCAGCAATAGTGTATATTATGGCAAAGGAAATAACAATTTTGGGTGGCAGTTTTCTACTATTTATATTTGGATTAGGTCATGGTGTTCCTGTAATTCCATTAGCCGTTTTAGGTGGAACTGTGAGGGAAAAACTGCAAATAAAAATTGTAAAGGCAGGCAACATAATAACCAAAATAATTGCTATTTTAATGATTTTAATAGGTTTAACCATTGCAGTTTTTGGACCAAAATTTGTTTCATTAATAAAATAGGGGAGAAAAAATGAAAAATAAGTTTTTTTTATTGTTTTTAATTGGTCTTATTTATGTTTTTTTATCTACGACAATATTTGGAGATAAAAAATTGGCACCCGATATTATTGCAAAGGATATTTATGGAAATGACTTTCAACTGTATAAATATAAAGAAAAACCCAAAATTCTTCAGTTTATGAAAGTATATTGTGGTGGAAGTATAGCACCTAATACAGTGAAACAGCTTAAACAATTAACAAAACTTTATAAAATATATAAAGATAAGATTATTTTTGTAACAATTACTCTTGCAAGTTGTCCAACAAGTGACCTTAAAATAATTGCTGATGAGTTAGGTATAAAGTGGACATTCATAAACGATTTTTCTGACTATAAACTTGATATAATTAAAGCATATGCAGAATATCTAAAAAAACTTTCTGATCCTGCTTTAATATTTATAAATAAAAAAAATCAAGTATTATTCACATCAAATTATTGTAGCGAGGAGGAACTATTAAAGTATATAAATTCTATATTAGAGACCATAGAGAAATAAAAAGATAATCAAATACTCTATAGATTTGATATGTCCTTCTAAAAGTCATATATTGACACAATTTGTTAATAGTTTAAAATTATTTAACTTTTTATAAAAAAGGAGGAACGCGTGGCAAAAATTGCTTTTATAGGTGCAGGTAGTTTCGGTTTTACAAGGGCTCTTGTAAAAGATATTCTGACTTTTCCTCTCTTACAGGACGCTACTATTTCTTTAATGGATATAGATGAAGAACGACTTGAATTTATAAAAAAAGCAGTTGAAAAAATTATTGCAACTGGGAAATATCCTGCAAAACTTGAAGTTACAATGGACAGAAAAAAAGCATTAAAAAATGCAGATGCAGTCATATGTACAATACTTGCCGGTGGAGTGAAAGTGTGGAGATATGATGTAGAAATTCCTAAAAAATATGGAGTTGATTTCTGTGTTGGAGATACAAGAGGTGTTGCTGGAATTTTTCGTGCGTTAAGAACAATCCCTATTATGCTTGATATATGCAAGGATATTGAACAACTTTGTCCTGAATCTATTTTTCTAAATTATACAAATCCAATGGCAATGTTATGTAAAGCAATGCAAAAGAGTTTTCCACATCTAAAAATAACTGGTTTATGCCATAGTGTCCAGGGCACAGCAGAAATGCTGGCTAACTGGATAGGGGCAAAGATTGATCAGATTGATTATGTTTGTGCTGGAATTAATCATCAGGCATGGTTTATTGAATTCAAAAAAGATGGACAAGATGCATATCCTTTAATAAAAAAAGTTATTACTGAAAATGAAAAAATATATAAAGAAGAGATTGTAAGAAATGAAATGTTTCTTGCATTAGGATATTATGTGACAGAGTCAAGTGGGCATAATTCAGAATATAACTGGTGGTTTAGAAAAAGACAGGACTTAATTGAAAAATATTGTCTTCCTGGGACTGGCTGGAATCCAGGTGAATATGGTTATATTTTAAAAGAATATCTTAAAAGAGAGGATATATGGAAAGATGAAATAAAAAAATATCTTCAACAACCTATAGACCTTGAAAGGGGAAAAGAATATGCTGCTTATATAATTAATGCTTATTTAGGAGGAGAACCATATATATTCAATGGTAATGTTCCTAATAAGAATATAATTACAAATCTTCCATATGATGCCTGTGTTGAAGTCCCTGTTCTTGTCAATAGAAGAGGTTTTAATTATATATATGTTGGTCCTTTACCACCACAATGTGCTGCATTAAATAATATAAACATAGCAGTTGAAGAAATGGCCGTTGAAGGTGCTTTAACTGGAAATGCAGAAATGGTTTATCATGCTGCATGTTATGACCCTGTAAGTGCAAGTGTTCTTTCTTTACGAGAAATAAAAGAGATGGTTAAAGAATTGTTTGAAATAAATAAAGATTATCTACCTCAATTTAAAACTATAAAATTATAAAGATAAAAAAACTTTTAAAAATTTGGCAATATATGATTGGTCATTTGTGTAATCAGAGACGACAGAAGCAATTTTTTTGACCTTTTCTTTTGCATTTTTAGGAACAACAGAAATTCCAGCATATAAAAGCATTTCTATATCATTTTCTCCATCGCCAAAAGCAATTATTTCATCTCTTTTTATTTTGTAGTATTTTGCAAGTTTTTCAAGTCCTTTTCCTTTGTTTACATTCTTATTCATAAATTCAAGATATTCTGGATTTGTCTTAACAAGATTTAATTTTTCTCCAAAAATTTTTTTGAAATACTCATACTGATAATCCCTTGTTTTTGTTATATCTTTGTGTTTTGAATCTGTAATAAGTATAAGTTTTGTTGGTTTTTTATTACTCATAGTCATTAAATCTTTTATAAATTTATATTTTGCTCCTGTTTGATTTGAATAAATTTCTGCATATTTTTTTAAAGAAGGTTCTTTTTGAGCATAAAGAGAATCGTTGTAATAAAAATTCAGTAAAAATCTATTTTCAATACAGTAATTAATTATATATCTTGAATATTTTAAAGGAACTGGTTTATGATAAATAATTTTTCTTTTTTCAACTTCTCTTAATCTTACCATAGCGCCATTATAAACAATCAAAGGTGTATCAATTCCAAGAATTTTTGAATAAAAAGAAACACAATTAGTCATTCTTCCAGAGGCAAGAACAATAATTCCGCCTTTTTCTGCAAATTTCTTAAGAATTATTTTGTCTTCTTTGCTTATTTTCCCTTTACTATCAAGCAAAGTCCCATCAAGGTCAAGTGAAAGTAGCTTTATCATAAGGGTTAATATTATACATCATCTTATTTTATTTGGAAAATCAAAATATATGTTATAATAAAAATTGATATGAATATTAAAACACCAGATATAAATGACTATGAAAAAGTAATGAAATACCTTGAAGATGCATACGGACATTCCTATAATTATTTCTCTTATAGATACCCGCATGTGAGCAGAAAGGAAAATATAGATTTTGATAATATTTTAATAATAGAAGAAAATGAAAAGATATGTTCACTTGTTAGAATTTTCCCAATACTCACAATACAAAATCAAATAGAATTAAAATTTGGAGGCATAGGTTCTGTTTCAACAGCATATGAAGAAAGAGGAAAAGGATATATGAGTATTTTAATGCAAGAGGCAATAAAAAAAATGAAAAAAGATGGATATGAACTTTCAATATTATGGGGAGATAGACACAGATATAAAAATTTTGGTTATGAAATTGGTGGAAAAGTAGTTTTAATTACAATAACCACAAGAGGGCTTGAAAAAATGAATATAAGTTCAGTAAAAACAAAAAGATATTTAAATGAAGAAAAAATACTTGAAAAAATTATCAAAAACTATAATGAGAGAAAATACAGAATAAAAAGAGATGAAAATTACTTTAAAGATATATATAAAATATACAATACTGCCTTATATTATTCTGAACAAGATGATAAATTTGGGTATGTCGTTATTGAAACAAGCGGATTTGAAACAAGGGTCTATGAACAGGCAGGAGATGAAACTTTAATATTGGGAATTTTAAAGTATTTAAGTGAAAGATTTGGAAAAAGAACTTTTACTCTTGAATTCCCAAATTTTGAAGAAATCCCTGAGAAAATTTTAGAAGCAAGTTCAGGATGGAGTATAATTCCAGCAGGTATGATAAAAATAATAAATTTAAGAAAGTTAGTTGAATTATATAAAAACTTAATAGGAAGCCAGTTGGAGGAGGGAGAAGATATAATATTTGAAATAGAGAATAAAGAAAAGGCAGGTATAAAAAAAGAAAAAAATAAACTAAAGATTGTTGAAGAAGGCAAAAATGTGATAAAATTAAAAGAGGAAGAAATGGTAAGATTATTCTTTAATGTCTCAGGTTCTGGCTTAAAAATAGGTGGAGTTTTTAGTGAAAAAATAAAAAAAATTTTCCCGATTGAAATTTATTTCCCATTTTTAGACCATATTTAAAAAGGAGGAGGAAAAATGAAGAAAAGTATTAATATAGGAGTTGTTCCTTTAAATATTAGTTTTGAAGATGGACTGAAACTATTGAAAGATGCAGGTTTTGAAGGAGTTGAGTTGAATACTTCAGAAGAAGGTGGGATTCTTAATTTAAACTCTACAGAAAGTGAGGTAAAAAAAGTAGCAGAAAAAGTAAGAAAATCAGGTCTTGAAGTTGCAAGTTTACTTGTAGGTCAATTCTGGAAATATCCATTAACAAGTTCA
>JAMWBY010000081.1 GCA_023818745.1 Candidatus Omnitrophota bacterium | reverse complement strand
CCCTGAAGAAATATATATTGAAGGAATTTTTATTGATCCCGATGAAAAAATTTATAATGTTTCTGGATTTTATTATCAGGAGTATGAAAGAAAACTTGAAAATGAGGAGGAAGTTTTAATTCCTGTTGGGTATCCTTTTTGGAAAATTAGATTTACTCCTGAAAAAAAGGGTAGATATAAATTTTTTATTAAAGTGAAGGATAGAAAAGGAGAAAGGAAAAGCGATCTCCATTATTTCATTGTTGAGCAGGAAGATATAAAAAACAAATTTATTAAAATAAGTGAGATTGATCAAAGATATTTTTCATTTAAAAATGGTGATTTTTTTTATCCTATTGGTTTAAATATAAGATCTCCAACAGATGAAAGATATTCAAAAATGATGAAAAAACCTCTTGAACCGGATAGAGGGACTTTTTATTATGAAGAAATATTTAAAAAACTAAATGAAAATGGCATTAATTTTATAGAAATATGGATGTCTCCTTGGTTTTCTGCTCTTGAATGGAAAGAAAATAGACCAGGATATAAAGGAGTAGGATATTATAGTTTAAGGAATGCATGGAAGATAGATAAAATCCTTGAATTTGCAGAAAGATACAATATTTATATACAACTTGTAATTATCAATCATGGACAATTAAGCACATGGTGTGACCAAGAATGGGATGATAATCCATATAATATTAAAAATGGTGGTTTTTTAAAAAGCCCAAATGAATTTTTTATAAATGAAAGAGCAAAAAAATTGACGAAAAATAAGTTAAAATATATTGTTGCAAGATGGGGATATTCTCCTTATATTTTCTCATGGGAAATTTTGAATGAGATAAATCTTATTGGTGATTCACGCGATTTTTATAAAAAACCTGATTCTGTATTATGGTTTAAAGAAATGAAAGAATACATAGAAAATATTGACCCATATAATCGGTTAATTACAGGTCATTATACTATACTTGTTGATAATGAAATTATTTCTAATGAAGTTGATTTTATTATAACTAATGCATATTACGACTTTAACAGGCAAACCCTACCAGATTTTTTAAAAAACATTTATAACTTTAATTTAAAATTTAAAAAACCTATTTTTGTTTCAGAATATGGAGGAACACCTTTAGGTAGTTCAATTGAAAATTTGAAAAGAGACATAATTCTTGGTTTATGGTATTCTTTTCATTTACCTTTTGCAAGTACTCCTCTTTTTTGGTGGCATAGATTTATTGATGAATTTAATCTTTTTTATTTATATAAAATTTTTGCTGAATATGCAAACAAAATAGATAAAATTAAAATGCTTCTTGAAGAAGAAAATGTATATTTAGAAGGTACTGGTAAAAATCAAATTTTTTCTATTGGAATGGGCAATAGGTTTTTTTCAAGTGTTTTTTTGTATGATTATAATATAACCAAAAATATGGAGAGAAAGGACTTCTCTGAATATAACGATATAATATGTTTTTTAAAAAACAAGAAAATTGGAAAATTTAAGGTTGAATTTTATGACCCAGAAAAAGACAAAATTGGAGAAAGAGAAATTATAAGTGATGAAAATGGAAATATAAAAATTGATGTTTTACCTTTTAAAAAATGGATTATACTAAAAACTAAATTTAATGGAGAATAAATTTGAAATATGAGGTTTTATTACCTGAAAAAAATGCATATGTAAAGTTAGTTCGCTGGCAAAAATTTTTTCTTTTTTTATTTATTACAGGAATAATCTATTCTTTATATTCATGCTTTCTTTTAAGGACATATTATTTTTTTTATTTTTTCTCTTCGGTTTATTTTGTTATTTGTTTTCACAAATTATTTCTTGTTTTTAGAGGGTTAATAAAAAACAAAGAAATTAAAATTGACGAAATAGAAATACTATCTAACAGAGATTGGCCTTTATATTCAATTCTTCTTCCAATATATAAAGAGAAAGAAATTTTTAATCAATTATATTCTGCAATAGAAAAATTAGATTATCCCAAGGATAAACTTGATATCATTCTTTTGATAGAAGAAGATGATATTGAAATTAAGGAACTTTTAAAAAATATAAAGTTGCCCTCTTATTGGAGAATCATTGAAATTCCTAATTTCTATCCAAAAACAAAAGGCAAGGCATTAAATTTCGGTTTAAAAGAAGCAAAAGGCGTCTATCTTGTTATTTATGATGCAGAAGATATACCTGAAAGTAATCAACTCAAAAAGGCGGTTATTGGTTTTAAAAAGGTCCTTGAAAATGTTATATGTCTTCAATCAAAGTTGAATTATTACAATCCATATCAAAATTTATTAACAAAATGGTTTACTGCAGAATATTCATCATGGTTTGATTTATATTTACCTGGAATAGATAGTATAGAAGCACCAATTCCACTTGGTGGAACTTCAAATCATTTTAAAACTGAAGTTCTTAAAAAATTAAAAGGATGGGATCCGTTTAATGTTACAGAAGATTGTGATTTGGGGATAAGGATTTTTATGAGTGGTTATAAAACAAAAATACTTGATACAACTACATGGGAAGAGGCAAATAGTGAATTAAATAATTGGATAAAACAAAGGAGTAGATGGGTTAAAGGATACATTCAAACATATTTTGTCCATTTAAGAAATCCATTTAATTTAGTGAAAAAAATTGGTTTTAAAAACTTTTTACATTTCAATTTGATTGTTGGAGGGAATTTTTTTGTTTTATGTTTTAATCCAATTGCATGGATATCTTTACTAATATGGATATTTTCTTCTCGTAAAGTATATTTCCCGAACTTCTTTTTCTTATTTATAACCCCAATATTACTTATCGGAAATGTTATATTTATCATAATAAATATTTTGGGTGTTTTAAAAAGAAAATGGTATAAGTTGATTTTTCCTGCTTTATTAACTCCTCTTTATTGGATTTTAATGAGTATTGGAGCGTTAAAAGGGCTTATTCAATTTTTTAAAAACCCTCATTACTGGGAAAAAACTGAACATGCTTTATTTATCCATGAATTGAGCAGAAAGAAATGAAAGATTAAATATTCCTTTTTTCTTTTAGGACATCTACAAAGTATCAGATAGAGAAGATCTTCTGGTTGTTATTTTCAAACGTAGACTCGGAATTAATCAAAATCTTTTAGAAATTCAGGTAAAGAAAATAAACAAGGATGTATATTTTGATTATAAAAACTTAAATCAATTTTTATTTTCTTATTTATTTTTTTATCAATTTTTAGATTACCCTTAATGCCAGTTATAAATACCCATGATGGAAAAAGTCCAAAAACAGAAGAATGATATATTTTAACTTCTTTAAAAACTTTTTTTAATCTTTCATAAATATTTTTTATCCTGTCAATATAAAGAAATATAGAGGTTCCGCCTTGTGTTACAAATATTCCATTTCTATTTAAATGTTCATAACACATCTTAAAAAATTCATTTGTATAAAGAGGGCAAGAAGCAGTTTCCCCAGGGTCTGTTGCATCCATAATAATAACATCGTAGATTTCATTATTGTGTTTCAAAAATTTAAATCCATCTTCAATTATAACTTTTACTCTTTTATCATTAAATGCGCCTTTGTCAAACTTCAGATATTTCTTCGCTATTTTTACCATCTCACCATCAATATCTACCATATAAACTTTTTTAACAGGATGTTTTAAAACTTCTCTTAAAGTTGCTCCTTCTCCTCCACCTATAATTAATATATTCTGGGGAGCTGGATGTGTAAATAATGATGGATGGACAAGAATTTCATGATAACTTTCTTCTCCTTTTTCAATTGATTGAATTAAACCATCTATAAATAAAACCTTACCAAAATTTTCTGTTTCATAAATCTCTATTTTTTGATACTTTGTCTTTTTTTCAATTATTTTCTTTTTTATCTTTAAAGCGATTCCAATCCCAAATGGTTCATACCAGTCAATAACTACATTTTCAAATTTTCTCTGCATATATACCCCTTTCAAGCTTTATTATAGTTGGTTTTTTACTTTTCAATTTTTTAATCAATAAATCTACAGCAATTTGGGGTAAAGTATTTCTACCGCAAGTATAGATATCTACACTTGCATAATTTGCTTCCGGCCATGTATGAATACTTATGTGACTTTCTGAAATTAAAGCAATTCCACTCACTCCACACGGTGAAAATTTATGAATTTTTATATCTATTAAAGTCACTTTTGCTGCTCGGACTGCTTCTAATAAGATATTTTTTACTTTATCAGGTGAGTTTAAAATGGAGGCATTGCATTCATAAAGGTCTAAAATAAAATGAGAACTTTTTGGAGGAACAAGTTTGAAAGTTTTCTTCATTTTTTCCTCCTTTTGTTATCATCTTTTCACCTCCCTTCAATTTTTAAAAAACTTATATAAATTATACAAAATTTATAGAAATTTTTCAACTCCTGTGAATTGTTCAATTAAATGCTTAAAAATATTAGATTTAAATGTCATCCCGATATGTAATTCTGGAAAACGATTGATAACCTATTTGAAAAGTAAACTACAAGGTAGCAGAGAAAAGGGAGAAATTTTTAAATATTTCCATAACCAAATTTTCTAAATACATCTATTTTGTTTCTCCAATCCTCTATAACTTTAACTTTTAATTCAAGATATACTTTTTTCCCAACAACCAACTCTATTTCCTCTCTTGCTAATTTACCAATTGTTTTTATCATTTTACCATCTTTCCCTATAATTATTGATTTTAAATTTTCTCTATCAACGATAATATTTGCTTTAATAAATAAGATATCTTTATTTTTTTCACCCTCTCTTGTTTCCTCTATTTCAACAGCAACAGAGTGTGGGACTTCCTGATATGTTTTTTGTAGTATTTTTTCTCTTATAATTTCTGATATTTGATACTCAAAGGGTAAATTAGTTCTCATATCCACTGGATAAAATCTTTCTGATTCTGGTAAATGGGCGAAAATGGCTTTAATCAATGAATCAATATTTTTATTTTTTAGGGCAGAGAAGGGGACGATTTCCAAAAAATTAAATTTTTTTCTAATTTCGTCAATTAAAGGCAAAAGTTCCTCTTTATATTTTAAAATGTCTATTTTATTTATTCCAAGTATAACATTCTTTTTCTTTAAATTCTTAAGAACTTCTAAAATTTTTTCATCTTCTTCTTTCCAGCCAGTCGTTTCTATCAAAAAAAGAATAATATCTGTTTCTTCAAGGGAAGAATAAATTGATTTGAGCATAAATTTTTCCATTTCATTTTTCCCTTCTTCAAAACCTGGTGTGTCTATAAAAATGATCTGGCCTCTATCATCATTATAAATTCCTATAACTTTTATTCTTGTAGTTGCGGGTTTTGGTGAGACAATAGAAATTTTCTGTTTTAAAATTGTATTTAAAAGTGTTGATTTACCCACATTTGGCCTTC
>JAMWBY010000080.1 GCA_023818745.1 Candidatus Omnitrophota bacterium | reverse complement strand
ACTATACTTTTTAATCCATAAATTCTATAATAATCTCTTACATACTGGTCTGCAGTTCCTTTTGAACATCCGTAAGGTGAATGAAAGTCAAGATTCTCATTTTCATCTATTCCATATTTTTTATCAATTAGGTAATACCTCTTTTTACCTTCTTTTAATTTTAAATGTAGCAGTTCTCCATATACTTTATTTGTTGAACTAAAAATTAATATTGTATATGGACAATTTTTTCTAATTGTTTCAAGTAAATATAAAGTTCCTATTGCATTTATTTCAAAGTCCTCAAATGGATTTTCAACTGATTTTGTAACTGCAACCTGTGCTGCAAGATGATAAATTATATCAAAATTTTTTACAATTTCTTTTAATTTTTTATAATCTCTTATATCACCCTTTATAAATTCAAAATTTTTAAGATTAAGGGATTGTAAATATTCAAGATTTTTTGTTACACCTTCTCTTGAAAGATTATCATAAATAACTACATAATTTTCTTTATCTTTTACAAGTTTTAAAACAAGATTTATACCTATAAAACCAGCTCCACCTGTTATAAAAATTTTTTTCATATATTTAAGTTTATCTTTACTGATTTAATATGTCAACCAAATAGGTTAGAAGTCTTGTAAAAAGTAAATTTTATTTTTTTATTCTTATGATAAGAGCATATCCAACAGGCATTGAATAAAAGATTCTTTTATAATTTTTAAATAATTTTGAAACTAAAAATTTTATAATATTGTCTATAATGATTGCAAGAGTATTATTTATTATAAAAATTAAATCTTTCAGGAAATAAAAAATTTTAAAAGGGCTTGATTGTATAAAAAGGTTGAAAACCACAAATGGTGTTGAAAATGAAGTATTAGATGGTGAAATTTCAATTATTTCATCATATTTAAATTTTTCTTTATAAAAATATTGGGTTAATCTTTGAAAGTCATAAGGTATCCCATGCTCTGGAAATATAAAAGGAGATGAAATAAAAATTAATGTTCCATTTTTTGAAACTCTTTTCATTTCGCTTAGGGCAAGATTTAAATCTTTAATATGTTCTAAAACTTCTGAGTATATTAAAGCATCAAATGAATTGTCAGAAAAGGGAAATTTTTCAGCACTTGCAATAAAGTCAGCATCTGATGTATCTTTTTCAAAATCAACACCTATATATTCTACTTTGTTTTTGTCAAATAACTTAAGGTATGGCTTAAACCCACATCCAACATCAAGTATTTTTGTTTTGTTTTCATTTAAAACTAAATTTCTGAATTTTTTAAAAATATTAAGATTGTTTTTAAGCATAACATAACTGAAATCCCAAATTTTAGGACTTGTTCTCTGTCTCTCAATTAATCTTTTAAACCTTTCAACCTTTTTTGATGTTGACATAAGATAATTATACAATCAAACTTGTGTATACTGAATATTTTGAAGTTTTTTAAAAATCTGGAAAGTCGTTCCTAAAATTATCAATCACAGCAATTCCTTCAATTTCAACAAGCCATCCTGGACGGCATACTTTAGCAACTGCAAAGATAATTGGTATATTTTTAAATTTTTTCTTCATTTCTTTTTTTACAATCTTTATATCCATTGGGTCTCTAACATAAACAATAAAAATCATCATGTCTTTTAAATCAGCATCTGCGTTCTTTAATAATGCCTTGATATTTTTAAGGGTTCTTTTCAACTGCAATAAAATATTTCCACTATGTAAAATTTCTCCCTTATTGTTTATACTTGCTGTTCCTGAAATTATAATATGGCGTCTGTCTGAGTAATCAATTGAAGTTCCTCTTTCAAATGTAACCCCATAGATATAAGTTGGACTTAAATATTCTGGTGCTGATAAGAATTTAATCTGTTCTTTTTTTATACCTGAAATTGCATAAGCATCTAAAATAACTTTTGCTTTTGGGTCATAATAAGCACCTTCAACACCTGTGCTTGCTATAAAATGGGTTTCTGGGGTTAATCCATTCCGAAAGTATATTTCTCTTCTTGCAGAGACGAATTCTTTGTAATTTGTATCTATATTTTGTATGAAATACCATGTTCTTATAACATTATCAAAAATCGTCATATTATTCTCATTAAGGATATCTATATAATTCTTTATAATGGTTTTTGTCTGTCCTGAAATAAATTCATCCTCTATATTTATTAACCCGGATGTCCAGTAATGGGTAAATTTTTCTCTTTTAATTATTAAAGTATTTTTTTTAAGAGTTTTGTTTAATCTATCATTTATGTGATATGCCCACATAGATATTCTTGCAGGAGATTCAGGCGGTTGACATATCCAAGAAATACATGTTGGATTGGAGAAATCTGATGGGTTAGAAAAAGACATTTTTTCAAGATAAATTTTCTGGTTATACAAATCACTACAAAAAAATCTTCTGAAAACCGATGTTTCTTCTTTTATATTAAATTTTTTAAGTGCCTTTTTATATGCTGTATATAACCATTTAATCTGGGTTTGAAAATTTTCATACTTTAAAGGAGTGAAAACAAAATGATATTCTTCCACTCCTTTAGAACCTTTAAAACAGGAATAATTTACTTCAACTGGAATTTTATTCAATTTTATTCTGCCCTTTTTCATATATCTCCTTTGTTTTAAATAATTTCAAACATAATTGCTGGTAAAAATCCTCTTGATGTTTTTTGAGTTATAATTTTTCCTGTATTATCTTGAAATTCTCTTTCTGAAAATATTTCAAGAATAATATTACCTGCCAATCCAGGTTTTACTTTCTTATTCGCTTTTATATCAAAACTTAAAATATCATTCTCAATATTCAAATTTTCAATTGTAAAATCTGTTAAAGGTTCTTTTAATTCAAGCGAGATCTTTTCATTTTTTAAAAGAACTTTACATTCTATTTTAGTACTGCCACCCGAAGGAATTCTATAAACGTTGTTTTCATTTAAAAGTAATAAAGGCGGTTGAAAAAACCTTCTTCTTGCAAATACAATTAATTCAGATGACGGAACAAGATGAAAATAAGCAAATGCTTGCATCATTTCTTCTGCTGGTTGCGCCATTTTTTTTATGATTTTTTCTTCTATATTAGCAATCCCTTCTATTTGAATAGGAAATGGTTTATCAATCGCAACAAATGATGGAGTTAACGAAATGGTAATACATATTTTATCTGTATTTGGAGGAATTCTGCCTCCATTTATAACAAGACCTGAATGAGGATTTTTAAGATTTAATTTAATTTCTCCATTAAATCCATCTTTTCTCACCACATAAATATAAAGAGGTATTGTATTTCCTAAAGTAGTTAAATTAATATAAGATGGATAAACAAAAAGTGAAAAATCAGGCATTGGATGACTTATACGAATCCTATAAATATATTCCTCTCCGCCATGGTTCTGTGTATCTGTTATTTTAAGATAATATGTTCCTGTTTTCTGTATTTCGTAAAAAATATAAGAATCTGCATGATGAGTTAAGAAATCAAAACTTTTATCTAAATAGTCATCATTTGATATCAAAACTTTTCCTGAAGAATCAATAAGAGTTATACGAGAATCAAGTGGATATCCAAGTCGTCTACTATAAACTTCAATAGCAAGTTTACATCCAGCAAAACACCTAAATTTATATATGTCAACATCGGAAGGTTTTGAAATAACACCATTAATTATTACAGGCAAAAGTCCGATATCATATGCATTTTTAAGAGTATCATTTGGTTCTATTTCTATTATCTCTGGAAGTGTGTTTACCTCATAAAAAAAGTAGTTTGAAGATATACCATTGTTTGAAATACTTATTTTTTGAATTCCTTGGTTTTCAGTGTTAAGTTCAATTTTTTTATTGGGTAAATTCCAACCATATAAATCTGCAATTACCTTTGCATCTTTTCTTCCTCCAGGTGGAAAAATATAAGTTATAAATGGTTTTTCTCCTATAAAAATCCTGTAAACAAAATCTTCCCTTCCTCTATATATTGAATCCCTTACTTCTAAGGTATATTCGCCATCTTCAGGAACTTTAAAAAAAATTACAGGGTCTGGATTAAAATAATAGTCATCTGCATAAGCAATTTCTTTTCCATCAGGTCCATATAACTTCAATACTGCTTGAAACCAACCAGGAACAGCATCTGCCATAAATGGAATAATTTCTCTTCCTTTTAACTCTATAATAAGATTTTGTCCTTTTTGTGCTTTAAAATAAAATTTATCTATATCTCCCGGCATAATTTGTCCATTTATAATAATAGGCACTTCAAAAACTTCTTTATCTATATTTTCAAATAGAGGAATTTTTTCTTTTTCTTTTACTTCTGGCACTTCACTCACATAAAATTTCAAAGGATTTGTAAGTCCCTGAGGAGTTAAAACCCTCAATTCATAGATACCTGGTTTTGTATCTTCTGGAATTGTAATTCTGGCAAGTATTTTTTCCTGTATAGACCTTTTAACCTGTTCTGTTCTCATTGGAATTAAAAACAACTCTATAATTCTTCTCATCTCTTCCATTGTTTTATTTTCTAAATCATTTAAAAAAGGATGTTCAGGTAATTTAATAGTAGTTTGCTTCAAAAAATCCAATTTTGGAGTAGTTCCTTTCAATTTGCTTGTAACTATTTCTCGTATCTGCCTCATTAAAAGACCTTTTTGTGGCAAACTTAATGAAGGGATATATGTTATTTCTTCTGCCTTAATTTCTGAAATTGAGAAATAAATTTCTCTTGGATTTCTTAAATTTTGACCACCTATTAAAATTTCAAAACTTGTTCCTTTCTGTCCACCTGCTGGATAAATATACCCAATAGAAGGACCTCTTATTGAAATCTGAGTAAAAGAATAATTACAAAAAAGTAAAAAAATTAAAGTAAAAACAAATTTTCTAATCACTTATTATCTCCCTTAAAATTCCTTTTTTATCACCTTTCCCTATGATAGGTAAAATCCTTATGTTGTCTCCAAATTTTTCAGGGAAATAACCTTCTGGGTCAATACCAAGAAGATAATAAATACTTCCGAGTAAGTCCTGAGGATAAACAGGTCTATCTATAACTTCTTCTCCTTTTTCATCGCTTGCTCCTACAACACACCCACCTTTAAATCCACCTCCTGCTACAAGTGCAGAAAAACACTTTCCATAATGATTCCTTCCCCCATTCCAGGGTGGTTCCCATTGCACTTTTGGAGTTCTTCCAAATTCTCCTGAAACCCAGACAATAGTAGTATCAAGTAATCCTCTCTCTGAAAGGTCATTTAATAATGCAGAAAGTCCAGTATCAAACTCTGGAAGTTTCTGTCTCATCTGCTGAAAATGATTACTATGTGTATCCCATCCAGGATAATTAATTGTTACATAAACAACCCCTTTCTCAATTAATCTTCTTGCAACAAGACATGACTGACCAAATTTATTTCTTCCATATCTATTTCTTACTTCTTCAGGTTCTGTTGTTAAATCAAAAACTTTAGCAATCTCTCCTCCTATCATTTCATATGCTTTGTCTCTGCAAATATCAAACCAATTAAATTCTTTAATCCATGGAACGAGTTTTCCAAGAATATCTATTGAGTAAAGTAATTCTTTTCTATACTTCTGTCTATTTTCAGATAC
>JAMWBY010000079.1 GCA_023818745.1 Candidatus Omnitrophota bacterium | reverse complement strand
TTGTAAGTGGGAAAATTGATAAAATAAATCCTTTATACTGAATAATATAAACTAAAGTCATTATTAAAACTCCCAAAATACTTCCAACAATTGAACCACCTATTCCATGTATCATTGATTCAAGTAAAAATAATTCCATAACAAATCTATCAAGTGCTCCAAGACATTTCATAGTTCCTATTTCTCTTGACCTTTCGGTAACAGACATAAGCATTGAATTTATAATCCCAACAGTGCATACAAGTAAAGAAAGAACTACCAACCATGTTTGCCTTGTTTTTATCTCTTGAAGATTTTCAAGAAGTATTATTTTTATATTTTCAGGTCCTTTCTCTATTAGAGCCATTGTGAAAGCATTTGAAGTCATAATGGACATAAAAAAAGCAATCCCAAGTAAAATTGACATTGTAACTATAATTGATCTACCAAATCTTATTTTAAAATTTCTCAGACTCATATGGAAGGCGTTTTTTAAAGGTAAACTCAATTGTTTTTCTATTTTTTTTACCATATATACTCCCATTTGTTGTTAAAATTATACCATTTTTTTAAAAAAAAGAAAAAATTTTTTAATTTTTCTTTTTTTTAAATTTCACCTTTTCTGCTTCAGATTTAATTCAAAAAAAAGTTGCTTTAATATGATTTGAATAATTGACAAAGATGAAATATAATAAACTATGATAAGTAAAAATAAGAGTTTGAAAAAGCCGGGATGGCGGAAAGGAAGACGCAACGGACTTAAAATCCGTTGGGAGCTTGCTCCCGTGAGGGTTCGAATCCCTCTCCCGGCATTTTTTATTGAAAGAACCCGAACGGGACAAGGGGTTGGAGGGGAAGGAATCGTCCCCTGCGTTTTTCGTATTGGGGGGAGGACTATATCAGGAAGGGGGAAGCACCCCCTCCTGAGGAGCGAAGCGACCCGTGAGGGTTCGAATCCCTCTCCCGGCATTTTTTATTGAAAGAATCCATATAGTCGGATTTACTTCGTTTCCCAAAAGTAGTTTTTAATTTTGTGATTTTTTTAACATATATTAAAATTAATTGGTTTGGGAAAGAGAAAATATGAATAATAATAAATTGAGATTACCGTTTAATTTTATTGGTAATTACTCTATTGAAGAAAGAATCTGGCAAGGAGCAACTTCTACTATTTATAAAGGTGTTAGTGATGATGGAAAAATAGTTGCAATAAAAATCCTTCATCCTTATAGAAAAGAGAAACACCAAATTCAAATGTTTATAAAAGAATTTAAAATACTGAAAAGTTTATCTCATCCTAATTTGTTAAAAGTATATAAACTTGGGAAAATAAAAAATTTTTACTATATGTCAATGGAATACATTGAGGGAGAGAATTTAAGGAATTTTTATAATAAGAATATAGAAATTTTTCCAGATACAATTCTATATATACTAATAAAAACAGGCGAGGTTATTGAATACATTCATTCAAAGAGAATTATTCATAATGATATAAAACCAGAAAATGTGCTTGTTGGAAAAAATTTAAAAGATATAAAACTTGTTGATTTTGGTTGTGCAGAAAAAATGCGCTTTTTTAGAAAGAAAATAAATTATATAGGTGGAACTGAAAGATATTCTCCTCCTGAAAGGAAAGATGGTATTATAAATTTCAAGAGTGATATTTATTCTTATGGAGTTATGCTTGAAGAATATCTTTTTAATTATGATTTTTTTGAAAAGATATATCATATTGTAATGCTGGCAAAGTCAGAAGATATAAATAAAAGGCCATCTATAAATGACTTATTAAAAGAATTAAGAAAAATATATGAAAATAGGAATAATAAGTGATATTCATTCAAATTTAGAAGCATTTGAAGTGTCCCTTTCTTACCTTGAAAAAAATAAGGTTGATAAAATTTTAATATGTGGAGATATAATTGGATATGGTCCTAACCCAAAAGAATGTATAAATTTATCCAATAAAATTGGAGCAAGTATTTTGAGAGGTAATCACGAGCAAGGTATTATAGAAAATGATTTTTCACGATTTAAACAATATGCAAAAATAACTATTGAATGGACAGTTAAAGAAATTGGACAACAAGTAGAAGAGATAAAAAAATGGAAAGATAAAGAAGTATTTGGAGATTTTTGGGTTGTGCATGCCTCAATTTCTGATTTGTTTTATAAGTATATTATAAAAATAGAAGATACGAAAGAAGAATTTGAAAAACTTGAAAATAAGATTTGTTTTATCGGACATACTCATATTCCATGTGTTTTTAAAAAAAATATAGAAACTGGAGAAACTGAAAAAATATTGGCAGATTTTAGCGGTAAAATTGATTTAAAATTAGAAGATAAATTTAAATATATAATAAATGTTGGTAGTGTTGGATTTCCAAGAGATGGGTTGCCTTTTCCATGTATTGGTATCTATTATTATGATGAAAAATTTTTTAAACTTGATAGATTAGAATATAATTTTGAAAAAACACTGAAAAAAGTTATAGAAAAAGGGCTACCTTCTAAAATTGGTAGTTTTTTAAAAGGATTCTGATTTTGGATTTAGTTCTCTTATTTTATTTATTATTTTTTCTTTTTGATTGATATTTTCTCTCAGAAGTTCTTTCCATGTTTTTAATTCCTTTTCTTTAAGGACCTTTTCAAGAAATATATTTGATGTTTGACTTATTGCCCAGGCAATTGAAATATCAAAAAAAGAAAAATTTTTCCTTAAATTTTTAAATTCATCCTCTTTAATTTTGGAAGTTCTGCATATTTTTTCTTTTATTTTTTGTGCTAAATACTCTGTGCTTGCCCTTTTTTCAATTTCAATCGCCTCACTTAAAATAGAGATGATATCTTCTTCATTTTCTTTAATATACTTTTCTATTAAGGATATGGAGTTTCTAATTTCCTCATAAGATGCTTTTATTTCTTTCCCAAAACTTGTAAAAACAATTAAAGTAAATAAAAAGAATAATACCTTTTTCATAATCCACCCTCCTTTTTATTTTTAAATTTTTTTACAGGAGCACCCATATCTGAACTTATATAATATAATTTTAATGCTTTCTCTTTTTCTCCAAACGCATCCCACATAATTCCTTCTTCATAATAAAGTCGCCAATCATCTGGATTATTTTTTTGACCCTTCTTATATGTTTTTATTGCTTTGCTTAAATTTTTTTTGTAAGGAAGCCCATTTGAAAGTTCAGATTTTGCAATTGACCATTCAAGCCATGCTTTTATTATATATCCTTCAGAATTATGTGGCTGAATAAAACAAATAAGAGATAAATATTCTATTGCTGTATCATATCTGCCTCTATGGAATGCCTGGTCAGTTTTCAACCAGAGGTAAGGAATAAATAAATGCAAAAAAGAAAAACATAGAAATGTAAAAAGTATTAAAGATATAACAGTTATAACCATTTTTTTCATTTTTTTGCACTTGCCTGGAATAAAACCCATATTCTCTGAGTTCGGAAAATCAGTTTTTTTATCCATTTCAACTACAAGCACCCTTTTTATAATTGTATCAATTAATATATAATTTTCAAGTTTTAATCATAAAGAAGGTATTTCTTTCTTTTTTCTATAAATTCATTTAGAGATTCCTGATAAAAATTTATAATCTCTCCCGCCTTTTCATTACTTTGAAATTTTAATCTTATTAAATCGGACCCATTTATTTTATCAAACATATCTATTTTAGAAGGTGGTAATTTTTTAAAATCAAATTTTTCTGGATATAAATTAATAAGGACTTCAAGGATATGATAGCATATTTCAACTGGTTTATAATTTCTTTTATCTGTTATTATAATTCTGAATCCATTACATTCTTCATTTTTATATAATCCATAAAATGGAGTGAAATAAAATGGCTGAAAGTATACTCCTTTTAATTTTTTATTATTTAATATTTCTACAACTTTTTCAGCATCAAGCCATGGAGCACCAATAATTTTAAAAGGAAGAGTATATCCAACTCCAACACTAACAACTCCAAGTTCTCCAATTATCCCAGATATAGGATAAAAAAATGGTGTATCAGGTTCAGGTATGTGCGGAGAAGTTGGGGTCCATATAAGAGATGTATCTTCCCAGAGCATATCCCTTTTGTATTTTTCCATTTTTATAATTTCAAGATTACATTTTATATTCAATTCTTCATTTAAAAATAAAGCCATCTCTCCAATTGTCATTCCATGAACATAAGGAATTGGAGCAGGACCAACAAATGATTCAAATTTCATATCAAGAATAGGTCCATCAACTAAATTACCTCCAATTGGATTGGGTCTATCAAGAACAACAAATGTAATATTATTTTTTGCTGATTCTTCCATACAAATTTTCATTGTTGAAATGTAAGTATATGAACGGACTCCTATATCCTGAATATCAAAAATTAAAACATCAATTCCTTTAAGCATTTCTTTTGTTGGTCTTCTTGTTTTTCCATATAAACTATAAATTTTAACATTTTTAAATTCAGAATCTTCAATTGTTCCCATCTTTCCGCCTTTTAGTCCATGTTCTGGAGAAAAAAGAGCAATAAGTTTAACATCTGGCATAGAAGCAATTATATCTATTGATGAGACGAGTTTACTGTCAACTCCTGTAATATTAGTTATAAGGCCAACATTTTTTCCTTTTAGTATTGACATTTTCTTTTCAGCAAGGACTTCAATTCCTAATTTCAGACCAGTTTGGTTAACATCAGAAAAAACATAAAAGAAAATGAAAACATTGAAGAAAAGTAAAAAGTTTACTTTTTGGTTCATTTTTAAAATTTTATCATTCAAAAATATTATTTTGCAAAAATTATCTCCTTTTATATTAGAATTTTCTAAAATATAGATAAAAATTTTTCCCAAGTGGATTATTTTTGTTATCCTTTAACCTCATCTAAAATAAAGGATATTCTTCTACATTTAGGGCAGATTATTTTAAGTATATCCTGTCTATTTAATGGAGGAAGTAATTTTTCCTCATGTTCTGTTGGAATATTTAAATTTTGTATTGCTTGGCTAATTAATATTGGTTGAGAAAAAGAGAGATTTCCAAGTTTTCTGTATATATGTCTTATATGTTTTTCTGTTCCGATAATTTCTCCACAATAGATACATAGAATAAGATTATGTTCTATTCTATGTGCAACTTCGTTAACTTCTTTTAAATAAGAAACATCAAACCTATTTGTAAGTTTTATCCCTTCTTTTGTTATACAATTTCTTTCACATTCTCCACAATATATGCATCTATCAGGATTATGAATTAAAATCCTTTTTTTATTTTCTATGTCATCAATCATATCTATTGCTTTTGATGGGCAAACTTGAAAACATCCTCCACAACCAACACATTCTTCTTCATTATATTGAGGATTACCTCTAAATTTGGGAAAAGGTTTATGTTCTTGATAAGGAAATTTTGTAGTGTATGGTTTTGAGAACAAACTTGTTATTGCTTCTTTTAATTCTCTTATTTTTGGTTTTTTCATTTTTAATCTTTCTCCATTTTATTAACTACACTTTTTTCCCACAATTTTATTCCAGATTTTATACTTGCTCTTGATAATGCATGCGCAGCAGTCGGAGATGATATTAAAATAAAAACTATAGTTAAAAATGCTTTAAAAGAAATG
>JAMWBY010000078.1 GCA_023818745.1 Candidatus Omnitrophota bacterium | reverse complement strand
CTTATTACTTTTTCAATTATTGCTTTAAAAGCAGGAGAAAAACTTAAAGATGCAATTAATTCTTTAATTAAAAATGATATTCATAAACTACTTGAGGACTGTGCCAATATTGAAATACTTGAAAGAGTAAGAATTCTTGGAATAAATTCAAAATGAATAAATTTAATCTTGAGACATACAAAAAGAGAATTTTTAAGACAATCTCAAAATATAAATTGATAGAGCCAAAAGATAAAATTTTTGCAGGTCTTTCTGGTGGGAAAGACAGTGGTTCTGCCTGTTATCTTATTTCTAAGTATGTAAAGGAAAATAAAATAAATTGTGAAATTGTTGGTTTTTATATAAAACTCGGTGATTTTATCCCTCAAAGAGTAATTGAAATAATAAGACAACAGGCAGAAATATGTGAAATAGAACTGAAAATTTATAATATAAATGATTTTGGTATTAACTATGAGAAAATTGCAAAATTAAATAGACCTATATGTAGTAGTTGCGGAACTATAAAAAGGTATTTGATGAATAAAATACCAAGAGAAGAAGGAGCAACTAAATTGTGCACAGGACATCATGGAGATGACTTTATAGTTTTTTTTATCAAAAATATAATTGGCAAAAATATTGATTGGATTTCAAAGTTTACACCATATCTAAAGGGTGAAGGCAAACAACTATCAAGAATAAGACCTTTATTTTTTGTTGGTGGAGATGAAAATAGAAATTTTTGTGATGAAATTAAACTTCCTTATATTAATGAGGATATATGCCCTCATAAATTTTTAAAACAAAAAATAGATATAAGAAGAGAAAAATGGTATCAAACAATAAAAGAGATTTCAAAATGGCAACCAAATTTTAGAGAATATTTTTTAGAAGGTGTAATTGAAATTGCTAAAAATATTTCTATGAATTTGTCTAAACCAAATGAATGCGAAATATGTGGAGAACCTACAAACAATAAAATATGTAGTTATTGCAAATTATTAAAAATGCATTCCAATATAAAAATTTAAAGAGAAACTTTATACTTTTTCAAAACTCCAATTTCAGGCAGTTTACCAACAAGTGGCTTTGCATATTCAATAAATTTTTCTGTAACCCAGTTTGCATTTTCATTTATAAATTCATCTGGCATACCTCTTGTTTCTTTAGCGACTTTTTCAAGTGGAACAAGTTCATAATAGACATTATATTTCTTACCTCTTTCTCTTTTTATCGCAACTGAACCACTTTCATATTTCCCAGTTGCATATTTCACAGCAAGTTCACCTACTTTATATGCTTCTTTTGCATCAACTTCAGAATAAATTTCAGGAAAAGACCTCTGTAAATAACCAAAAGTATCCGCTCTTACTCTACTTATTTTTAATTCTCTTTTCACAATATCTGCCAGTAAATCACCAAGAGCTCCTGTTCCACTTAATTGAACATTTCCATATGAATCCACCTCTTTTGTAAATTTTGAAACTATTGGCTCTCCTTTCTCATCAGAAATTCCTTCTGAAACAGCAATAAGACATCTCCCATATTTTTTGTATACTTCATCAACATCTTTAAGAAATCTCTCAATAACAAATGGTTTTTCTGGAAAATATATTAAATGAGGTCCGTCATCCTCATAAATTTTAGCAAGAGAACTAGCAGCAGTTAAAAATCCAGCATGTCTTCCCATAATAATATCTATTTTAACCCCAGGAAGAGATTTATTATCAAGATTATCTCCAATCATAGCCATTGCTACAAACCTTGCTGCAGAGCCATATCCAGGAGTATGGTCATTCTCTTTTAAGTCATTATCTATTGTCTTTGGAATATGAAAACATTTAAATTCATAACCAACCCTTTTTGCGTTTTCATTTAAAATATAAGCAGTTTCTGCAGAATCATTTCCGCCTATATAGAAAAAATATCTAATATTATATTTTTGCATATTTTTAAAAATCATTTCACATTCTTCATCTTGAGGTTTTTTCCTAACACTGCCAAGAGCAGCACCCGGAGTTTGAGCAACTTTCTTTAAATCAGAAATTTTTTCTTTTTTCAGGTCAACTAAATTTCCGTCAAGAATTCCTTTGATTCCGAATAATGAACCATAAATATTTGTTATTTCTTTATGTTTTTTACCTTCAATAATAGCAGATACTAAGCTCTGATTAATAACAACTGTTGGACCACCACTTTGAGCAATTAACATATTGCCTTTAAGTTTCGCCATAAAAACCTCCTTTTTTAATTTTAAATTATACCCGAATTTTAAAAAAAATTGAAAATTTTTTTAAAAAAAGTAATATATTAATTAAATATGGGCGGAAAAAAAATAATAGTTCTGACAGAAATTTTATTGGCTTTTATTTTCACAATTGTTTTGTTTTATACATATGCTTTTTTTGAACCACTTTTGCCTCTTAAAGTACTAATAAAAAAAATGTTGCCTTCTCTTCTATTAACTCTATTTTTCCTTTTTTTATGTTTCAGAATAATTGAATATTATAATTTACAAATTTTAAGCCAAAATAAACTTAATGAAAATCTGAATTCTTTCATATTTAAATTGAGTTCTGATTTAAAAATTGAAAATCTACTCCAAAATTCTCTTCAGATTTTACTTGAATTTTATAAGGGGAATATAGGTGTTTTAATAATTATAAGTGATGACCTTAAAAAGTTTGTTTCTACTGATGTAATTACAATTAATATAAGCAATATAACGCATGACTTTAAAACAAAAAAAAATTATGTTTATATAACCTTTCCCCCTCATAAAATTTTACAGGATGAAAAGAAAAAAATAGAAAAGATAATTAATGATTACCGTTTAAATAATTGTGAAGGTATAATAATAATTCCGATTTTAAGCGAAAAACAACTCAAAGGAATCGGAATTATAGGAATAAATAATAAAAAAAGGAAAGAAATTTTAAAAGAATTTGAAAGAACAAAATTAGCTGTTGATGTTTTTATGCAACATTTGGCATTGGAACTTGAAAATTCTTTATTACATGAAAAACTTAATTATACTTCAATAACAGACCCTCTCACTGAATCTTATAATAGAAGATACTTTAATAAAAGAGTAAAAGAAGAATTTGCCAGAGCCAGAAGAGAAGGATACCCTGTTTCAATTATGATCTCAGACCTTGATAATTTTAAAAAGTATGTGGACAGTTTTGGTCATCCTATGGGAGATATAATTTTAAAAGAATTTGCAAATTTGCTTAGAGTTTCTATGAGAGAAACAGACATTTTTTGTAGATTTGGAGGAGACGAATTTGCTTATCTTTTACCATTTGCTTCAAGTTCAGAAGCAAAAATAGTTGCCGAAAGAATTAAAAACAATGTTGAGAACTATAAATTTTTGAAAGATATTGTAGATGAAGATGTAAAGATTACATTAAGTTTAGGTGTGGCAAGTTTTCCCGAACATGGAAATTCAGAAGATGAAATTCTATCAAAAGCGGATAATGCTCTATTTAAAGCAAAAAGTATGGGTAAAAATAGAGTAGTAATATGGGAAGAAAAGGGGGGAGAAAATGATTAAAGAAATACATATCTTATCAGTTCTTGTTACTTTTGTTTTTCTGATGGGAATTTTAACAAATATTTTATATAGAATTAAAAGGAAAAAAGGATTTTGTGCTTTGGTTTTGACTTTAATATTTAGTTGTATTACAGGTTATTACATATACCTCATTCTATATGAAAAACCTATTTCTTTTACTTTTGAAAAATATGAAAAACAAGAAAAAGTAATAGTAAAACCAAAATTTGAAAAATATAAAAAACCTGTTGAAATTTTTATTATTTTTAAAATTAATGACGCAGATATTAAAGTTGGAATTGAAGATGAGATTGAAATTAAAAAGAATACAACTTTTATGATTAAAGATATTGAAGGAATTGATAAAGAAAATTTAAAAATAAATTTTGTTGGTTTTGTTGGAAATAAGAAATCTAATGATGGACAAGATATGGGATATAAAATAAATTATAAAGATATAAGAAAGGACAAAGAAATTGATAAAGATAAGTATAAAATTGAAATTAAAAAAGACGACAAAAAAATCGGAACTATTTTTGTAAAATTTGTTGATTAAAATGATCTTTCACATTTGAAAAAAACTTTATAACAAATATAATCAAAAATTAATTTGGAAATAACAAATCTAAATATGATAAAAGGCATTATAGTAAGTTTTGAAGGAATTGATGGATGTGGCAAAACAACCCTTGTAAAAATGTTCTATAAATATCTTATTAAAAATGGTTTAAATCCTGTGGTTTTACATGAACCAGGAGATACAATAGTAGGAGAAAAAATTAGAAAAATTTTACTTGGGGCAAAATATGAAAAAATTGATAAATTTTGCGAGTTTTTTTTATATCTTGCAAGCAGAAGTCAATTGATTGAGAAAAAAATAAAAAAACATAGAAAAGAAGGTAGAATTATTATTCTTGATAGATATATTGATTCAACTTATGCTTATCAAGGATATGGAAGGGGAATTTCTCTAAAATTCATTAATGATATACACAAAGTTCTTATAGGAAAAAACTATGAACCTAATATAACTTTTTTAATAGATGAAAAACCAGAAAATCTTATAAAAATTTTAAAGAAAAAAAAGAAAGATAGAATAGAAAAAGAATCTATTGAATTTCAAAAAAAAGTAAGAAAAGGTTATCTACTTTTGGCAGAAAGAAATAAAAGAATAAAAGTAGTAAAAAGAAAAGATAAAGAAAAAACTTTTAAAGAAATTATAGAAATATGGGAGAAATTTTTAGATGAAAATAGAAGAAGTAAAAACCTACTTGTTAAAAGCAAAAGATAAAAACAAAATCCAGAATAATTATATAATTTACGGAGGAGATAAAAATCAAAGAGAAGAGATTGCTTTATTTTTGAGTGGGATTTTAAATTGCGAAAACGAAAAATTCTGTGAAAAATGTGATGTTTGTAAAAAAATAGTAAAGAAAATACATCCAGACATAAGGTGGATAATACCAGAAAAAAGTATTTTATCAATAGATGAGGTAAGGGAAGTTAAAAAAGATATATTTATAAAACCATATTTTGGAAAATATAAAATCTATATATTTGAAATAACATATATAAAAGAAGAATCGTCAAGTGCATTTTTAAAAGTCCTTGAGGAACCACCCGAATATGGAATAATTTTAATTTTATGTCCAAATATAAATTTTTTACTTCCAACTATAATATCAAGATGTTTTAAAATTTATCTAAATTATAAAATACCTGAATATGTTGAAGAAATAGAAAAAACAGTGAGAGATTTTTTTGAATTAGTTGATTTTGTTAGAAATAAAAAATTTTTTGAATTTTTTCACAAAATAGATTTATTATGTAAGAATAAAGAAAGAGAAGAAATTGAAAACTGGATTGAAAATATTCTGTTTTTCTTGAGAGATTCATTATTTTCTAAAATGAATTTTCCTGAAAAATTCTTAATAAACAAAAATTCTAAAAAAGAAAAATTTGAATTTAACGAAATTTCTTTACTTGAAAAAATATGGAATATAAAACAGAAGATAAGGTATAATATTAATACTAAAATAGCAGTTGAAAATGTAGTATTTCAAATATTCCTTTCATTTTACTAAAAAATATAGATAATAAAATATAATTTGTCAGGAATAAAGATAAGCCGAAGTGGCGGAAACGAGCCCCTGTAGTAAGCACAGAGTAGCAAGCGTGGTATAGCAAGGGG
>JAMWBY010000013.1 GCA_023818745.1 Candidatus Omnitrophota bacterium | reverse complement strand
TCATTATATCGCAATCGTCAAAACCATATTGATTTAAAAATTCATCCTTTAAGAAACTACCAGTATTATTTATTCCAAGAAATCCATTTTCTTTAATAAAAAATCCATATCCAATATCTGAAATTGAACCAGAAAAAAAGTATGGAATTTTATTTTCATTCTGTTTTTTACATATATATTGAGGTAAAGGCAACTGATCTCTTATTTTCATAGCAATTATATTTTTATCTCCATTTTTTAAAAGTAATGATGAACAAGAAAACTTAGGAATATTAAAATCACCAAGTTTAATTTTCAATAAATTTTCAAATTTTATATCTGCACCTTTACAATAATTTTCAACTTCTTCTCTTAAAAAAGAAAATCTCTCAAGACATTTTTCATAATTTTTAATTTTTTCAGCATCAACTTTAATATTATCAACAACTTTTTCTTCAATCTTTTTTAAAATATTTTTATGAAGATTACCAAGAATAAAACCAGTTTCATTATACCTACCTTTAATTTCTATTTCTTCCACTTATTTCCTCCAACATTGTTTTTGTTTTATATATTCTTCCATCTTTTATATAAATTCTTGAAACTCTTTTGTTTATAGAAGGAGCAAGAAAATTATAGAAATCCAATTCTTTAAATATATCATTTATCTTAATTTCACAATTTTTACTTTTTCCAATTATTATAACTTCATCTCCTATTTTTACATCTTCATTTCCAACATCTACCATTATTTGATCCATACAAACTCTTCCTACAACTGGAAAATACTTATCATTTATTATAACCTTCCATTTTTCATTTCCCAATAAAAAGGGATAACCATCAATATATCCAAGTCCAACTGTAGCAATTTTTGTCTCTTTTTTTGTTATAAAACTACCTCTATAACCAATTCTATACCCTTTTGGAACTTTTTTTACATAAACAACCTTACTTTTTAGAGAAAAAACCTGTTTTAATTCTGGAAGGTCAGCATTAAAGATAATACTTCCAGGCCTTACCATGTCAAGATAAGTTTCAGGTAATTTCTTTATTGAAGCAGAATTTGCAAGATGTTTTAAAGGAATTTTTATATTGTTGTTTTCTAATATTTTCAAAACTGTAAAAAATTTATTAATCTGTTCCTTTGTAAATTCGTCATCCCTTCCAACCGAAGATAGATGGCTATAAATACCTTCAATTTTAAGATTAGGCAATTTAGAAACTTTTTTAATAAATTCAAGTGAATCTTCTGGAAAAACACCAATTCTTCCCATCCCTGTATCAACTTTAATATGAATCTTTACAGGTTTATTTTTGTTTTTTGCATAATAAGACAATTTCTCACATAAATCATATGTGCAAACTGTCTGTGTTAAGTCATAATCTACAATTTTTTCAGCAAATTCTGGTAATATATTTCCAAAAACAATTATTGGAATATTTATCCCCTTTTTTCTTAAATATATTCCCTCATCTGGGATTGCAACTCCTAAATAATCAACCACTTTACTTTCAATAGCAGCAATTGCAACTTCATAAATACCATACCCATATCCATCTGCTTTAGTCCCTGCAAAACATATTTTTACTTTTTCACCAACTCTATTTTTCACCCATTTTAAATTATGAATTATTGAATCTAAATTAATTTCACAATATGTAATAAAAGAATTATTCATTTTTTATTAAATCTAAACACTTTTTAATCAACTTTTCTTCAAGATTTTTTTCAAAAGGAGCTACTCTATCAGAAGAAAATAAAAAAGTTATTGCTTCATATCCACCTTCTTCAATTGCATTAGAAGTTGGAATATAAGAAACAATTCCATTACTATAACCACATATAATAATTTTTTCTTTTTTAGATAACCCTTTTATTTTCAATCCTATCTCAACCATTACTTCTCCAGGAATTCCTAAAACACAAATTTCTCCTATTTTTATAAGTTGCAATTCTCCTTTTGTGCTTTCCTTAAACTTTTCTTTTTTTCTTAATTTATTTTTCATAATTTCAATCCAATTTTTAGGAATTTCTATTTTATATTTTTCTTCATAGTATTTACAATTTTTTTCAAATTCTTTTTCATTTTTGGGTATTAATTTTTTTTCCAGTTTAAAATGAAAAAAATCTGAAATACCTTCAAGTTGGTTTTCTTTTATCTCTTCTGCCTTTTCACTTACCTCAATAACTTTACCAAATAGAATTTTCCCCATCCTTTCAATATCTTCAAATGAGCCACCCTTAAATTTACCTGTTTCTTCATCTATTATTGCAGGTCTTACATCTCCACAACATCCATTTGTAAACATCGCTATACTTCCTTTATAAAAATTCTCAATTTCTCTTTGCGCAGCACCAGGATAATCAGCAGAAATTTCATATATATTTGTTGAAAGGACTGTTGGATGACAGGAATAATTGAAAAATATGGCCTTTGTGCTTTTATCTTTTCTTTCTATTTTTATAACACTTAATTCTTCATCTATTGGACCATCAAAATTTGGTAACATCTTTACCCCATCTTCTGTTTTTTTCCTTCTATTTACTATTCCTATATTTACTTTACCTTTCCCAAACTTTATAATTCCTTCCTCTTCATCATTTATACAATGAATAAGCAAACCAATAATTTTCTTTTTTAAAAGAGAAATATAATCAGGTATTGAATTGGCCCCAATTGAAGGACCTGTATGTGTATGTGAAGCAGTTAAAAGAATATTTGATGGTTTTATTTTCAATTTTTCATAGATTTCTTTTTTTAAAGAGTTTGAAAATTCAGGTGTAAAACCAATAAGGTCAGAAGTAATTATAAAAATTCTATTCTTATTATTAGAAATGGATAAACATTTTAAATATAAAGGGTCATGAATTTTTTTTGATGGATATTTTCTATCTGAATGTCCAAAAAGTAAATAACCAACAGGTGGAGTTATATCAATTTTACCAGCACCAATTTTGTAATTTTGCATTTATCTGTATTTATAAGTGAATAAACCGCCTTCTTTTTTTATTTCTTCCTCAACTTTTTTTAAATCAATTAAATCTTGAAATTTTAAATTATCTGTATATATATGAACTTCATAAGGAATAAATTTATCAATGAAAATCCCATTTTTAACTTCTATTTCTCTTTTTTCTGATATAACCTTTAACTTCTTTACATTTTCTGGAATTTTTATCTCAACACTTAATTCAACTGGCTCAACATTCACAGCTATTATATAAATCTTTCCATTTAACTCTTTTACTGAATAATGAATTCTTTTGTCTTCTATTTTAACTTTTTCTTTTATATCCTTCCCAAGCAATATAACATCACTTAATGACTTTTTCTCCTTTATTAAATATGGCATCCCAACTCTTAAATCTGGTATATTAACTGCTCCCCAATGACCTTCTTCTCTTTTCCCATAGACATAATAATTGAAACCTTTTGCTCCATAAACAATACCAAGATAATTCATACATCTTTCTTCTACAAATGTTGGTGGCCTATTGTTCCTTGTTGAATATGGTGGTTTTGAAGCATACACCTTTCCATAGTCAAATACTTGTGGAGTTATACCGATAAATTTTTTACCTTTTCCTGCTCTTTTTATTTCCTCCATAAAACTGATTATATATGTCATCGGTCTTGTTAAACTACCATCAATAAGTGGACAAACATAAGGGTCTGGTAAAAATAAATCAGCGCATTCTATATATGTCTCTATCCCTTTTATTGTATTATTTGTTATTTGAACTGGATGGTATGGGTCAATTTTTTTAATCAATTCATATGCTTCTCTTAAAAGATTTGGACTTATATTTCTCACCTCTGGCTCATCTACTAAATATAAAAATAAAAATGCAGGATGGTCCTTTATTGAATTTATTCTTTGTGTTATTACATTTATTGCTTCTTCTGATAATGTATCTTTACCTTCAAAGTATTTTTTCTGGTCTGCTCCCCAAAAAAGCATTACTTCTCCAAACTGGCCTAAACTTTTTAATTCGTCAAGGTTACCTATTCCACATATTATTCCATCTGCTCCTGTCTTTGCTATCTCTTCTGGTGGAGAACCTGCCCACCAGATTATCGGCATTATCACTTTCCCATTTAAGACCAAATTTAAATTCTCATCAACATATACTTCATTTCCTTTTGCAGGTGGTAGTTTATATAATGGAATACTTGTTTCATATATCACCTTACCATCTTTTATCATTTTTCCGACCACTCTATATTCTCCTTCTTTCAAATCTGAGATTTTTAAATTAAATCTTGCCTCTTTTTTTGTTGAATCTACTTTTTCAGTAATCGTTTTGTTTTGCATGTCTATTATTGAAACCTCTGTATTTATCCCTTTTATTTCCTCTTCTTTTAAACCAATTTTTACATTCACTATTATTTCGTCTATCTTTTGTGTTGAATAGATTGAGTTCCTGTAAAATGGTTTTAATAGTTCAAGTGAAATTGGAACATACGTTATTTTTGCTGGAAATATACTGCTATAAATCGTCTTTCTATTATCTTTTATATCAATTCCAAATTTATATTCTTTTGCTTCTGGAACATTTATATTTAAAACAACTTCTTTATCTTTCTCAGGCAATATATCTAAACTTAATTTCCCTAATACTCCGAGTTTTTCCTCATATACCTCTAAATCAATCTTCCTTTCTTTTTTACTTAAATTCTTTAAATTACCTTTTAGTTTTACTGCTATTTTTTCATCTTTTTTTTCTGTATCTACTATCTCTATATCCTTAAATTCTATCGCATATAATGTTAAATCAACATTCTCAAGTTTTACTGTCTTAAAAACAAATGGATTATGAAACTGGCCTTTGTCTGCTATTGCACTTTCTTCCCTTGTCTCCAAATCAACTCTTCTGTTCCTTGCAAAATTTAATGAGATTGTCTCTTTTATTCTTTCAAGTGTTAATGATGAATATGGAATTATTATCTCTACTATCCATTTATCTTTTTCAATTAAACTTCCTGTATATAACTTAAAACCTTTTACTTCTGAACCTACAAATCCACTTTGTGTTCTAAATTCAACTCCATAATATCCAGATGGATTAAATAAAAAATGGTAATAATCACCTTTATTATTGTCTGAATCAAGCATTATCTCTACACTATCATCTCTATAAACTCTTAATGAATTTTCTTTTATTTCATTTTTTAGTTTTGATATATTTGGCTCATCACATACAAAAGCAAAATATAAATTATCTTGGTCATAATTAAATATCACTTTTGTTTGAATAGGCGATAATTTCTCTGAACTTATTAAGTAAAAGTTTGTGAATATTTTACCTTTTTTCCATATCTCTTCATCTAATTTCCCATCAAGTTTAATTTTTTTTTCTGCTTCCTTATACTCTTTTAAAATCTCTTCTGAACTTAAAGCACCTTTATATATCTTTATTTCATCTATTACTCCTTTAAATCCATATGCATATCCCATTAAATATGCTCCTACTGTTAAAGACCTATTTGAGGGTATAATACTAAACTTTTTCTCGCTCTCTGCTACTTTTTCACCATTTAAGTATAAAGATAAAATTCCTTCTTCGTTCCTAACAACTCCTATATGATTCCATTCATCAACAATTACTTTATGTATACTTGGATTTGTCTTTACTTCCCAGTAATCTCCTTTTCCTTGTTCATCCCTTTTTCCAGTTCCTGTCCTAAATATTATCATCCTCCATGTATATACCAATCTCCAGCCAGGTCCTATATCTCCACTTGTATTTAATATATCCTGTTGTTTAGTATATTCTTTTGTTGAGTCCGGTTTTATCCATACACTTATTGTAAATGGCCCATCTTCAAAATCTTGAAAAAATCTATCTTTTGCAAGTTCGGGAAAAACAACACACTCTGCTTCTTTCTCTTTTCCATCTAAATATATACCTTTTCCAACTTTGCCTTCTACGAATTTACCACCTTTTAATTGACCTACTCTATTACCAATTAAATCCTTTGCCTCTTCATTATCAAATGTTAAATGAAAAATAAGTTTAGCATCTGCAAAAAGTAAAAAATTTAAAAAACCAAATAATATAACTATTTTTTTAATCATATCTTCCCCCCTTTTTAATGACTAAAATCCCTGTCTTAATGGTAAAGAAGAACCAACAGAATATGGTGAACATAATGCCTCAGGAGTTTTTGATTCAACATGACCATCTACAAATAAAACATTTGCCATACCAACATCTCCAGTCCATGTGCCATATGTTTTTCTACTCATGCCTCCATGTCTATAAGCAATATAAGACCCTGAAGTATGACCAACAGGATAAGTATAATTGATTGCATGGTCCACTGACCTGCCATTATCTACAACCCAAATGGCAATGGTAGGATTTCTTACTCTTTGAATTTTTCTGTACTTATAGGTTGGGTCTTCGGAATAAGGAGGAGAGATTTGGCACATCCCAACCAACCACAAGTTTATTGCATAATCAGTATATGTAAAACTTTTATTTTCAGTTGGACAGAATAATAGCGATTTTTTAGTAATTGCATAATTTGATTTTCGGTTGGCAATATATACACCATAATCTAAGATTGAATACCTGCCCCATTTGCCAAGCAATTCAAACCAAGGTCTTGCTGAGGGAACACCATTCCAATATGCAGGATAAATAGTTCTCGCAGGTAAAAACCAGCCATCATAATCTTCTGTATACATCATTAAAGCATGCCATATTTGTTTTAAATTAGCCATACATACTGCCTGTCTTGCCCTTTCTCTTGCTTTAGAAAGTGCTGGAAGTAACATTGCTGCTAAAATCGCAATTATCGCCACTACCACAAGCAACTCTATTAAAGTAAATCCTTTCCTTTTCATATTAACCCCCTTTTTTATCTTTTTTTCTCTATTCTAAACAGGCCCGAGGTAACCCCCTCTAATTTAATCTCTCCGGCCTGATACCTTTTATCTATTTTATACCGTATATTTTAAGATTTGTCAAATTTCCTCCAAATCGGGTGCCTTGGTAACACTTTATAATTTAATTCTTCCCTCCATTTTCATTAAATTTTTATTCAAAAATTCCATAGGTATTTTTTTTATCCTAATTGTTTCTGTAAATTTAAATAAAATTTGTTTCTTCTTTCTAATTCTTTTGCATCAGGTTTGGTGAGTTTTGAAAATAGGAATAAAGAAATAAACATAACTGGTAAGGAAATAGAAACATAAAGAACCATCCATTCATTATGTTCAAGGCCATGTGGTCCCCATTTTGCAGCAAGAGTAATTATTCCAACAATCAAAGTTGAAGTTATACTTGCAATCGCTCCTTTTCTACTTGCCCATTTAAAATAAAAAGCACCGATTGCTGGTGCAAAAGAAACAGTTAAAAGAACATCTGCAATAAATAACATTGCAAGGATATATTTCATTAAATAAATTGAACCAAAAATTGTAAATATGGCAAGTATAAGAGTTATAATTTTTGAAAAAATAAATCTTTCTCTTTCTGTTGCATTTGGTTTTAAAACTCCAACGTATATATCCTGTTCTATCATTGAAGCATTTGTGTTCCAGATTGAACTTAATGTTGTTTGACAGACAGCAAATATCATTGAAAGCATTAGCCCCTTTATTCCCATAGGAACCCAGTAATTTATTGCATAGGCAAGTCCAAGAGACATATTCTCATATTGTAAATTGGGCCAGCCAACTTTTGAAAAAGCACAAACAGCCATAATTAAAAAATATAAAAGAAATGTTAAAAAAGTTGTCCATGCCATTGAATAGTAAGCATGTTTTTCATCTTTTGCCGCAAACATCCTTTGGGCATACCATGGTGCTGTAAAATAAAGCATAGTTAAAAGAATACAATAAGAAATGATAAATTTTGTAGAAAGAATTGGGTCATTCCAATTTTCAATAACTTTCCAGCCAAGGTAATTAGGGGAATATACTGTTTTAAGTCCTTCAAATCCCCCACTTTTTTGTAGTCCGATAAAAAATAAAATAGGAACTGTAATAATTGTTATAAAGAATGAGGCAAGGTCAGTCCATATTACAGAAACAAGACCTCCTGCAAGAGTAAAAGCAAGAACTACAAGACATATTATGATAATCGTTGCATTTAAAGAAATACCAAAAGCAATATTGAAAATTATTGATGCTGCCTTAAGATAAGCACTACATAAAATTAAAAGTAAAAATATGTTTATAATACTTACAATCATCCTCACATCTTTACCATATCTTTCTTCAAACATTTCAGCTACAGATATACAATTTACTCGTTTCCAGTTTTTTGATGCAAATAGAGTATAAAATCCATAGCCAACTATAAAAATAATTGGAACCATAGTTGCAAAAAAGCCAGCACTATAACCAATTTTTGCCCATCCCATTAAAGTTGCAGTGTTAAATTCAGTCATTACAAGAGTTCCAATAAGTGGTAAGATTGTGGCTTTTCTTCCTGCAACAAGATAATCTTCTGTATTTTTAACTTCTTTTGCTTTATAAAATCCAAAAATCAAAATCCCTACCGTATATAGAATTACAATGATAATATCAAGCATATTAACCTCCCTATTTTTTTAGAGATATAATTTCATATTCTTTTAAAATAGGAAGTATTAAAGAAGAGCAATTTTTACTTTTTTCAATTTTAATTTTTTCTTTTGAAAAAATGGCTCTTGCAGATTTAAATTCCAAAAACAAATCAATTTTTAAATTTTCAATTTCTTTTATATATGTTATCGGTCTTTTAAGTCCTGTTGTTAAATTTATCAGATTAACAAAAATTTCATCTTCTTTTTTTCTTAAAATAACTTCTACCCATTCCTCATTAACATCAACAAGTTTTTTTGAATGTCTTTCAACTATATTCTTAATTAAAATTTTATATTCTGGAAATCTAAATTTGTAGTATGTTGCTCCAAATGTTCCACCTATATAGATTGATTTTCCTTTTCCATATTTATTAAAAACAGCAAAAGGCATGTCAGAAATAGAAGGCACACTATCATAACATCCTTTAAGTTTTTCATAAAAATAAATAAAAACATTTCCATTTTTATTTTCAGTTTTTATCCCATATTCAGAAGAAGGTAAATATTTCTTTGAAATTCCTTTTGTAAATTGAGAATCTGAAACAGGAAAAATGTAATCCCAGTTATTTGGACCAAAAATTTCTCCTTTAAAATCAACTCCAAAAATTTCTGAAAGGGCAAAATTTTCAAGTTTTCTTCCATTTTCATCATATAAAGATGTTTCAAATGTAGAAATTAAAGTTCCACCATCTTCAACATATTTTTTTATTAAACCAATATTCTCTTTTGATAAACAACTTGCATTCGGAAGAATGAGAATTTCATATTTAGATAAATCTTTTAAATTTTCTTCATCAATGATATCAAATTGAACTTTATTTCTTACCAAGATTTCATAAAATCCATTAAATTCTTCATAAATATCTCCTATTTTTTCTCTTTTCATTTCTTTTGTAAAATCTGTTAAGGGAACAGTTGAACCTTTATAAAAATTTGCAGAAATAGAAGGATAAACCAATGCAACATTTGAAATTGATTTTGTTTTTAAAAAAATATTTTCATTTTGTTTTATTTTTTTATTTATCTCTGATATTCCTTTTACAACACTTTTTTCTTTTATATCCTCTGGAAATATTGCAATCCATACATTTCCACCGTTTGCTATTGTTTCATACATTAAAATTTTAACTTCTTTATCTGGAAGTAAATACCAACTCCATGGTTTATGTCCTGCACAATCAAATATAACAACTGGTTTTCCATCTGATTGCGAATTTAAAAGTTTTGCAGTTATTCCTGGTTTATAAATTGGCGTTAAATTTAAATCATTATAGATAAAACCACCTTCTGCACCAAGTATATCTGTATATTTTATTATCTCTCTATTGTTTCTTCCTGTAGGCCAAAATGGCCAGTTTGCATTTCCATTCATATAAAATAAAATTTCAGAATTTTTACTTTTTATAATTTCATCTGTCTCTTTTAAAAACCTTCCAAGAGATTCTACTTGAAATTCAATTAACTTTTTCCATAAAGGATTTTCAAAATCACTTTTATTTGGAATATCTTGTCCATACCTTTCTTTAAACAATTTTTTGCAAGTTTCACAATAACATGTATTTGAAAAAAATATTGGACCATCATAAAAAATCCCATCTATTTCATATTTACATAAGTCCTCAATTATTTCAAAAACCAAGTTTCTATATGGACTATTTATACATAAGGAACTACCTGTTGTATATACATTGTCTATTAAACTTCCATCCTCTCTTATCTGTCCCCATCCAGTTCTCTTTGCAAATTCTTTTTTATACCAGTGAACGTTGAAATAAACAATCACTTTTATTTTATTTTTATGGGCAAGTTTAACAAAGGATTTTAAAATATCTGGATTTTTCTTTTTAGAATGCCTTGTTTCAAAATAGAATCCATAATCATCCAAACCACTATCATCCTTTTCTTTCGTAAATTTCATACAATGAAAATGGCACGCATTGCCACCCAATTTTTTTATTATTTCTACTTGCTTTTCAATAGGTGGATTTTCAATATCAAAAGCGTTTGTTATCTCAACTATTCTTAAAGGCATATTTTCCCACCATTTCATTTTAATCCATCCTTTTATTCAGAAATTATTTTTATTGAAATTGGTCTTACAGGTGCTCTACTTGTTTGTTGTCTTATTTTATCAATTGGAATTCCTGTTTCTCTATTTATTATTTTTATAATTAAATTTGTGCATGTTTTACCTTGACAAAGTCCCATTCCTGCTCCAAGTGCTCTTTTTATTCCATCAACATCTTTAATCCCTTTTTTAATAACTTCTATTATTTCTTCTTCTGTAATCTCTTTGCACCTACAAATAATTTTTTTGTTTTTCATCTTTTGAAACTCCTTATCTTATTGTAGTATTTTTTAGGAAAAGCAAAACTAATAATTGCTGTCATAGCATTTCTTTCAGGTGGAATAACCTTTATAATTTTACCATCACATACAAATTTACCATCTCTATCAAGACATTTAACTTTTTCATCTTCTTCTGGTAAAGGTAAAAATTCATAAGGTATTGTTAATAAACAATCTTTTTCATTGAAATTATAATCTAAAACAAATATTGCAAGGCCAGGACATACAGGAACACATCTACCACAACCAGTACATTTTTCTTCATCTAATATAGGTAAATTCGTAATCGGAAAACCAACTTTTATTGCTCCAAATTTACATATTGTTTCACAAGGATTACATGGAATATCTTCAATGCATTCAATGATTGCAACAGGTCCTTTTTTTATTCTTTCAAAAGATGGAAAACTTATTTTATTAAAATAAGTTTTTTCATCAAGTTTTAATTCTTTCATAATACTCCTTTATAATTTCCTCTTTTGACAGTTTTCTCTTTTCTCCAAAAGTCCCTATTCTGAAATCATTTAAGTGTTTTCTTATTTCCTCCTTTTCTTCTTCCCATTTTTTATTTCTTATTTTTTCACTAGCAGCAATTCCAGCAAGTTTTCCCTCTTCCATAGCAGTTGATGCTTCTTCTATACCTGAACAATCTCCAGCAACAAAAATATTTTCAACTGTTGTTTCCATATTTTCATTATGAAGAGCAACCAATCCACCAAGATACCCTTTATAGGTAAAAAGACACCCTGCTTGATATAAAAGTTCATTTAATGGAGTTAGTCCAACTGCAATACATATCAAATCCACATCAATATACTTTTTCCTTTTTATAATTGGTTTAAAATTTTCATCAACAGGGCAAATAACTGCTCCTTTTATTTCATCCTTCCCTACTCCTTCAAGAATTGTAGTTGAAAGATATATAGGAACTCCAAATCTTTTAATTTTTGCTGCATGAACAAGATATCCTCCTATTTTAGGCATTATTTCAACAATGCCTACAACTTCTGCTCCTGCCTGTAATAATTGATAAGAAACAATTAAACCAACATTTCCAGAACCAATCATTAAAACTTTTTTTCCAGGAAGAACCCTATGAATATTTATCATTGTTTGACATGCACCCGCTCCCATAACTCCTGGTAAAGTCCAGTTTGGAAAAGACAAAGGATTTTCAGTTGCTCCTGTTGAAATTATGATACTTTTTGCTTTGATATGGGTATTTTTACCATCTTTAATAACTCCAATAATTTTATCTTTGAAAATTCCATAAGCAATACTATTTAACCATACTTCTACTCCCAACTCTTTTACCTCTTTTAATAATTTTTCACCAATAATAAAACCCCTTACACCTGCCATATGCTCTTTAGAACCAAAAAATCTATGAATTTGTTTAAATAATTGTCCTCCCGGTCTTAAGTTTTCATCTATTATAAGAACATCTATTCCTTTTTTTCTTGCTGAAATTGCAGAACAAAGTCCAGCAGGTCCTCCACCAATTATTACCAAATCTTTTTCTTCCATTTACCAAGTCCCACTTGAAATTCTATCTTCATTCCATTTTTTACAGGTGTTATACATGTTCTTACATTTGGAATTCCATCAACAGTCATAACACAATCAGTACATCTACCTATTGCACAGAAAATACCTCTTGGTTTTTTAAATCTCTCTGTCTTCCTTAATTTTCTAATTCCATTCGCATATAAAACCGCAGCAATCATCTCTCCTTCGTAAGCAGTAAGTTTCTTTTCATTAAAATAAATATAAATTTTTTTCTTTTCTGGCATGTCCCCAAGTATTGGATGTTTATATATTCTTAAATCCTTCTTTTTCATTTTTTTCTGTATTTATTGAATGCTTCAACTGAAGAAATAACATTCTCCCTTGGATATTCAGGTCTATGCCATCTTAAAACATTACATATAAATCCTCCGGAGGGAGAATTTAAATTTTCCACAAGTTCAATTGCTTCTTTTTCAACATCTTTAGGTGTTCCATAAGCAAGAGTATTCATCATATCAACAGAACATTTTACACATCTTTTTCCTTTTATCTTTTCTTTTATCGTCTTTATCCCAATAACATTTGGTTGTGCAAACTGAAAAACATCTATTTCAATTTTTAATAAATCATCAAGAATTGCTCTTATATCTCCATCAAACAGAAGTCCTGTATACATATTATGCTGATGAATAAGTTTAAATAATTTTTCATAGTAATTTTTAAAATGTTTCTTCCATATCTCTGGATTAAAAAACAGCCCATTATTTCCTGCAATTTCATCAATAACATTTATCATATGAGCACCAATTTTTTTAAATTTAGGAATTAAAGTATATTGATATTCAAAAATTTTTTCAATTACATCTATAACAAGGTTAATATTTTCTACAATTTTTATAAAAAATGTTTGATAACCAAAAATATTATATGCAATAAGAAAAGGCCCCGGGTCAATATATCCGCATATAAATCTATCAGAATAATTTTCTTTTATAATTTTCTCAGTTCTATCAAAAAAAGCATTATTAATTTCAGATGAAGGAAAAGTGTAATCATCCAGATTTTCTCTATTGGAAAGAGGACTTTCAACTATAATATAGGCAACTTTTTCATCAACAGGAACTTTTTGTAATACGCCCCATTCATCTCTTCTTAAAATTCCATCTTCTTCTTTTTTTTCTTCAGCAAATGTCCAGTGATATGTTACCCATGCAGAATCAAAATCTTCTGTTCCAGGAATAAATTTAACTGTTTCAGGATTTAAAGTTCCATAAGCATTGTAAATTTTGGGAACATCTACAAGCTCCATAGGTAAATATTCTGGTTTGTTAAACTCTATTGCGTTTTTCATCAATTCTATATGTCCCATTTTTTAAACCCTTGCAAAAAATTCTGCTAAAATTGTGTAATTATAAAACTTGGGCCAATTTATTCTTTTCTTATAAAATCTTTCTGGTTTAAAAATATCTATTGAAATAGATGTTTTACCATAAATGATAAGTTCTGCTACCAATTTTCCTACAATTGGACCATAAGCCATACCATTTAAAAAACCAGCAGAAATATATAAATTCTTTGTTTCAGGATATCTACCTATGCATGGAAGGCAATCACCTGTAACTGCCATAACTCCACTCCATGAACGAATAATACATATATCACCCAGACCTTTAAAAATCCTTTTAAAAATCGCTGAACTACCTGAAAGTTCAATAGGTTCAACTGACTCATCATAATGTTCTTCCCTATCTCTCGCTTGGGTTCTAAATCCTCCGGCAACAAGATTTCCACTTTTTGTTTGAGTTGTTGTAAATATTGCATCTCCATCTATAAACGCTTCCATAGGATAAACTGGTAAGTTTGCTACTGGTTCTGTAACAACCGCAACCTGTCTTAAAGGTAAAATATCTATTTCTGGACATAAAAAAATACTCCATGCATTAGTAGCATTTATAACAATATCTGAAAAGACCTTTTTTCCATTTTCAAGTTCAACACCTTTTGCTTTTCCATTTTCCCTAATTATTTTTTTCACAGGCGTATATGTAAAAATTTTTGCACCAAGTTTCTGCGCTCTAAAAGCAAAACCATGCGTTAGAAAAAATGGATTTATTGTGCCATCAGAAGGTCTAAATCTTGAACCAAAGACATTATCAGTCAAAAGAGGACATAATTGAAGTGTTTCTTTTTTCCCAAGTAATTCAATTTCTTTATCACCTGCTTTTTTCTGTGCTTTTATTGTTTCTTTTATATCTTCCCATTCTTGTTTAGTTAAAGCAATATCTAAACTGCCAATTTTTTGATATTCCAGATTGTAGTTTAATTCTTTTTCAAGTGTTTTTAAAATTTTATTATTTTCGTTTGTTATCTCTAATCTTGCTTTTATTGTTTCTGGATTTTTATCTCGTCCTTCAAGTTGAATTACCTGTCCACCATTTCTTCCACTTGCTCCAGATGCGATATTTCTTTTTTCAAAAACAACTACTTCTTTTTTTTCCTTTGATAAATGATATGCAATTGAACAGCCCATTAAACCAGCACCAATTATAATTATTTCTGTCCTTTCAGGTATTTCCATTTTATTCAACTTTTACAATTTTTTTCTCTTTTGCAGAAACTTCGGCGCAAAGACAAATTTTTAATGCTTCCCTTGCTTTTACTGCTGTCTCTATATCTAATTTCTTTTCACTAACTTTTTTTAAATAGTTCAAAGTATCAATTTTTGTACTAATTTCTTCAAGACCTATTTCTTTTTTCCCTGTTTCTTTATTGATAAAATAAAGTTTACCGTCGTCAAAATAAAAAATGCCATTTTCTCCCACAAATTTTAATTTAAAATCTCTCGCATTTTTTACTCCCATTGCAAACTCAATTGTTGATATAAAACCAGAAGAAAATTTTAAATTCATTACAGAAGATGTTAAACTCATTTTTCCTTCTTTATCATATTCAATATTCTCAAAAGCACTCACTTCCTCAACATCTTTATAAATATCAAGTAATTGACTTACGAAATGATAATGTTGCCAGATATAAAGAGGACCACAGAGTTTAGATTCTGAATACCATCCTCCTAAAAAAGAAGAAATGTAAGTAAAATAAGAAAATAAAGGTCTTCCTATCATATTTAAATTCTTTTTTATTGTATAAAAAGGATTTTCTAAAAGTTGAGTTAAACTTACCCAATAAACAAGATTTTTTTCTTTTGCAATATTTATTAATTCATCAACTTCTTCAATTTTTAGGGTTGGGGGATATTCAACAAGAATATTTTTATTATTTAAAAGTGCTTTTTTTGAAATTTCATAATGTGTTGCATTTGGAGTTGATATGGTTACTGCGGATATTTCAGAATTGTTTAAAATATCTTCAAGTGAAGTTGTATATTTTATCCCATATTTTTCAGAAAAACTTTTAACTTCCTCTTGAAAGGGTGAATAAACAATAACTACTTCTCCTATACCACTATCAATTATAGATTTTGTTTGAAAGTTGGCTCTTCCTCCTGCTCCTATTATTCCAACCCTAACTTTTTCCATAATAACCTCCATTTTTTACAATATTGTAAATAATCAAAAAAAATATGTCAAATTTAGAGAATAATAGCAGCACGGCAAGGAGAAGCAGATAAACCTTTTACTTTTAATGGCATTATAATTATTTTATATCTTCCGCTTTCTACTTTATCTCCATTAACAATTGGAGCAAGGCACATAGCACCTGATAAATAAAGTTTCCTTAAATTTGGTAATTCCTTTGAGTCCTTTGGGTCTTGAATATCATCATAGCAAGGTAAATCAGCAGCAAGAATTTTAACTTTTTTATTTATAATCCAGTCCATTGCAGAATATTCAAAATGTGGAGAGTTTAAAACAAAATTTTTTTTGTTCCACATTTTATACCATCCAGTAAAAATTACAAGACAATCTCCTTTTTTTACTTCAACACCTGAATTTTCAAGTTCCTCAACTTTTATATGTCCTCTTGGCTCTTTTTCTTTCAATTTGATTACTACACAATCCAAAAATAACTCTTCAATATTAACTTCATCAACAGTTCTTACATCTGATAAAATATGAGCACCTGTTTCAAGATATGTTCCTGTTAAAATACTCATTTCAATTCTATGAGCAGAAAAACCATCTTTTTTAACATTGGCCATTTCTATTATTTTAGGTCCAGCAAAAATTTCTTCTTTTAATTCATCTCCATAATTCCACATACCATTTTCAATAAGCCCGCTTATTTCTACCATTTTCATATTAACCTCCTTTTCTTAAAAAATTAAACTAATTCTATTAAATAACTCCTCCTATAGTTTTCATACGTTGAATCAATTGTGATTAGTTTTTGATTTTCCCATCTTGGGTGCAGGTCACACCTTATCGGAGTACTTTTTATTTCAGGAATGGAATAAAATTTTCCAATAACAATTTCCTTTTTGCTCTCCAGATCAAAAATTTTTAAATACTGATAATTTTCAACAGGATAAGTGTCATATAGAATAAATTTTTTATCCTTTGAAAAAGAACAATGTCCATCTTCCTTTTGCATATTTTCGCTTATCTTTTTATATTTGCCTGTTTTATCCTCAATAATCCAAAATCCATATTCTTTTTCAATTTCAGCCCATACAACTATATCTTTCTCATCTTTCCAATCAAAATGAGAAATCAAGTATGAATCAATCAAATCGTAAATCTCTTTTCCTTCTAAATCACTTGTTATAAATCTTGTCTTATGACTTTCTTCAATTTTCTCCTTCCATCTATTTACAAAACAAAATCTTGTTCCATTTTTATTAAATAGAGTATGATTAAACCATGCATAAGAATTTTTTATTTTTTCTTCTTTCCTAAATTCAAGCATTTTTGCAATAGGAACTGTCAATTTATGCTCTCCTGTATTTAAATCAACAAAATATATTCCATCTTCTTCTGGCCATTTTATATTTTCATATTTATCAATTCCTCCTTCATATCCATATCCAGGACGCCATTTTGCAAGTCTTGAAAAATTTAAACTTAAAGCAATTTTTTTATCAGGATAAACACAACTTACTGGTCTTTCTATCAATCTGAATTTTCCGTTTTTTATGTTATAAATTTTAGAATAGAACTTTTTTTCAATTCTTACATTATAAATTATCTCTTCATTTGATAACCACGAAAGCATACATCCTTGCTGAAAATTCCATGCATATGTTTCATCAAGTTTCTCGTATTTTTTGCTTCCAATCTCTCCGATAAAAATATCTGCTTTGTCATTTTCTTTTGGAGTTCTATCCTGAAAATCCACTTTTAAAAATAAAAAATATTTATCATCAGGACTTAATTGCTTTTTATCATAATATCCAAAAAAACACATTTTGTTTTCGGGTGTTAATGGGATAATTTTCATCTTCTCTCTTTTCCTTTTACGGGACATTTATCTATACATTTTTCCAAGATACATATAAGCCGTCTCTGAATGAGGTCATACTGTTTCAATGCATTACATAATTTTTCAACTATGATTTTTTTAGGTGTCATAATATTTGTGCTAACTCCCATATATTTAGGTCCTTCATCTCCAACAAGTCCATATTTTTTCGCCCATTCACATCTTAAAATATCAATATCCAAAAGTTCAAACTTCTTTCCCTCAATTTTAATTCCAATTTTTTCTTTCTTTAATGCATTTACAGGACAACTTTTTAGACAGGAATAACACTTTGCATAATTTCACATCAGAATAAATATCATCTTGTTCAAGTTTTAAATCAGTGATTACTGAAATAAATCTTTGTCTTGTCCCGAATTCAGGAGTTAATATAATTCCATTTAAACCAATTTCTCCAAGTCCTGCACATAAAGCAGAAAATCTTGAAGTTGTTGCATCATAAAATTTGAACCATTTTCCATAGGGAAAAGTATAGACCCATGGATGAGCAATTTCTCCTCCTGTTTCTCCAGGGTCCATTACAATTTTCCCTTCATATCCATTTTTTCCAACAAATTTCACAAGGTCAAGAGCAATTGATAATAATTCATAAACAACTCTGTGCTGAGCATAAGCAGAATAAGGACCTATCGTTTCAGATGGTGTTTTTCCAGCAGTATCTATACATGCGTCTGGATGATGTAATCCAACAACTATAATTGAACTTGCATTTTTTAAATAATCAGAACTTTTCTTTATTTTAAACTCCCTTTCAATAACAAAAGGAATTGTTTTTCCATATCCTCTTCTTCCAAGTCCATCTTCTACATCTTCAACCTCAATTCTTTTTGTCTTTCCAATAGATGTATTTTCTATTTGATTTATTACATTATCAAATCTTTCTGTAGATGTTATACCAACTAAATCAACACCCTTTTCTTTTAAATAATCTTTCAAAATTTTTGAAGATATTTTCTTTTTCAAAATTTGGATTTTTCTTTCATATTTTATTGATTTTATTTTTGCAGAAGTGAAAACATATCTAAAATGGATATTTATTCCTATTTTTTCATTTATAACTTCGCCTTTTTCATTCAATTTCCTAAGACCACAAACAATTGTAGCGACCTTTTCTGGAAATATTGTTGTAAGTGAAGAATAATCAAAATCCTGACATAAATGACTTATATCAGAGGAAAGGAATCTCATTCTTTCTCCAACCGCCGTTTTCATTTCTTGATTATTATAACTCATTCCAAAAACAATAACTGATTCAATATCAGGAAGATAGTTTTTCATCTCAAATCCATATTCTTTAAATTTTTCTGCATTTTCAATAGAAAGTAAATCAACATTTTTATCAATGCAGATTTTTTTAATTTTCTCTGCCAATTCTTCTGGTTTTATATTTATAACTTCTCTTTTTCTTCTCCATGTTCTTCCAAATTTCTCATCTTTAAATCTCAATTCAGGAACTATACAAACATACATACAAACACCTGTATCAGGTCATCTATTACCAACTGTATGAATTAGTTTTAAAAATGTTTCTTCGTTTCCCTTTTCAGCAAAAGGTGGAATCATATTAAAACTTTCCCATATACATCTCCATTTATTTATATCGGGAAATTTAAAAATTCTTCCTCCAATTTCAATCTCATTTATTTTTTTTACCTCTTTTCTATACGTATCTGTTGGACAATTTTTAACACATTCCATAAATCTATCACACAATGGTTTTCCATTATACATTGGGTCTGGAATAAGTTCTGCAGATGTTATTATTGAAGTTAACCTTGTTCTTGCTCCATAAACAGGATGAATAAAAAGGCCATTCCACCAAATCTCTCCAAGCCCTGCTGCAACTGCTGCATATCTGTGAACAAGGTCTGGAGCAAATGGATGGTTTATATCCTTATATGGTTTAAATCTCCATATATTACTTGCAGCTATAGGTAAACTTTGATAACCTTCCTCTTCAAGAAATCTTGCTATCCAAAAAGCAATTGATTCCAATCTTTGATTCATACCTGTTCTTCCCTGATTTGTTCCATAAATATCATACTGGTGATTGAGCCATTCTTTCTCTTCAAGTTCAGCAGAAGCATCAAGAAAATAAAGACCAACAACAATTACACTTTTTGCAGATGGAAGAAGCCCCTTTGGAGAAAGCATTAAAGGAACGTTTTTAAATCTACTAACATCCGCAATACCAACAAAATCAGCACATTTTTTTTTCGCAAGTTCTTTTACTTTTTCTGTAAGTTTTTTATTCATCTTTATTTCCTCATTTTCAATTTTTATGAGGGATTTTTAAAATTTCAATTGTTTTTAATGCAACCTCTTTTCTTAATTTTTGATAATCATCAAATTCAATTCCATTTTTAACTTTTAAACTTCCACTTACATATCCAGAATCACCAATTATTTCTTTGCCATCTGTCCAGAAAAAGATATTTCTTGAAGGTAGGCCTTCTATATTTAAATTTGAAATCAATTTTAAAACTTCTTTTTCTTTTTCTTCCAAAATTTTTTTACCTTTATTATCAACAATTTTTTTCTTTTCATTCAAAATAGTAAAAAAAGTATAAAGATATTTATAATCATCAACTCCTTCTCTTGCTCCTTCCCATCCAGTTGTTGGACCAGAAAGTCCTTTCTCAAATTCAGGATAATAATGAATATAATTATTTTTAGGAACATTTAAATCATTATAAATATCCTTTCCATTTACATAATAAGGTCTTTGATATGCATAGGTTATCATTCCTTCTCCCCCTGTTAACCACAAAAGCAATCCATATGCAAACCTCATACTTTCGCTATTCCAGGCAGAAGCATCAAAACTATAATACCATATTTTTTTATTATCTGCTATTAATTTTTCTAAATGCTCCTTCCACCTATCTTTTTTATAACTTTCACCCAATTTTATAAATGGACCACAATTATATACAAAAATATCTACAAAAGGATATACTCTTTTAAAATCACTCTCACTTGCTACTCCAACCTGATTTGCAACTGTTATAAATTTTTCTTCCTTCAATAATTTAAAAAATTTTTCAGCGATTGTAATTCTTCCACCCGAAAACGGCTCATCAACTGGCTGAATATAAATTTCTGGGAAGTTCTTTTCTTTTGAGATTTTTTTATATAGTTTTAAAAGATTTTTATAATTTTCTTCAAAGTTTTGTTCATCAGATTTTATTTCATTGGGTAATTCAAAAATAATTCCATTTATAACAATTGGCTTGGTAAATCCTGTTTTTTTATATGCATTCATCATTCTTTCCCAATCAGTTTTTCCATCCAGATTTAAAATTAAATTCTTATTTTCATCAATTTTAACAGGAATTCCAGCACCAAACATAAAAACAGTTGTCATTCCATGTTCTCTCATATCTTTAAACTTCTTTTCAAAATAATCTTCTTTATTGTAATCAGGAAGGAAATGTTTAACTCCATCAAACATTCCCCAAAAAATATCAGGTTCTTTTAATTGATATGGAAAAACTTCAATCTTAATAGGAATTTCTTTATAAAAGCCTTCTCCCTTCATAATTAAACTTCCTTCATAAAATCCACCTTCAATATTTTCTGGAATTTTAAAAGTAATGTAAAAACCATAAGTATAGTTTTTTGATATATCAATTTTTTCAAATTTTGATAATAGAACAGGTGCAAGAATACCTCCTCCATTCATCTTTTTGGGGAGGTAATTTATTATTCTTATATCAATATTCTCTTCGGAAATTTTATTTTTACCACTTTTATCCTCCAATTTTCTTATTTTTATTTCTAAATTTTTAATTTCTTTTTTACTTCTTATGCAAAACATTACTGGCTCATATTCTCCAATAGTTGCAAATGTTTCAATAATTTCTTTAATCTCCTCTTTTTTGGGTAATGACTCTGGGAAAACCATTTCAAGATAGTTTCTTACAAAAAATAAAAAGTCAGTATCTATTTTAAAATCTTTTTTTTCTTTGTATCTCAACATCAATGTAGTTTTTTCTTCACTTTCTTTATAAGAAATTAGAGAAATATTATCAAACCATAGGGTTCCTTTTAAATTTCCTCCATATGCATAACAAAGATAAATTTCAATAAACTTTGTATTTGGAGAAGTTTCAAAAATTATATAAAAATCACTCCATTCAATATCTTCTGTAATATTCTGACCTGTAAATTGACTCCCCCTTAACCATGCTTCATTATTTGACTTTAAAAGTTTACCACCTGTTATTATTTTCTTATTCTCATCTCTCTGAACTAAATGTAATGTTCCAAATGCACCTTGTGGCCCTGGATTTAAAACTCCAATTTCTCTGCTTTTTACAGACCAGGAAATTTTATATACAGAAGATGGTTTTATTTCAACCATTTGACTTAAATAAATATAATTTTTTTCTTCTGAAGTTGTTGTATTAAAGATTTTTAAAGAAAATTTCTGGTCTTTTTTTTCTTGTTGATCTAATTCAATCTTTATATATTCAGGTATAGAAATTTTCCAGTAATTCAAACCATCTTCAAAACTTCCATTTTTAATTATATTTTCTTCTGCCTCTGTAAATCCGAAAGAAAACATAATTAACAAATATAAAAATAAAATTTTCATTGTTTTCATTTTTCACCTCCGAGTAAAGATTGAATTTTTTCAATAATTTCAAGGACTTCTTTTTTTGCCTTCCTAATATTTACAGATGAACTTTCTACTTTATGATAAAAAAATCCAGACCTACTTTCTGGAGTCCATTTTATATATCCTCCTTCACCTATTAAATATGAAATTTTATTCTCTATTTCTTTTAACTCTTTTTCATATTTTTTGATTTTTTTTAGTTTTTCTATCAACTCATTCATTAAATTTAAATATTCAAAATCCCTATTTCCATCTCTTATTCCTTCCCAAACAGGTGAAGAAACAGGTATTTCTCCAGGTGAAAAAACTCTGTATTCGTTTGAACCAGGTCTAACATAAGCATAATCAGAGTAAAACTTTAAACTCAAATACCAACTATCCCATCCTTTTAATCTTCCTATTTCATAAGGATGTGTTATAATTGCTCCTGTATAATAACCATAAATATCTTCTTTTTTCAATTCAACTTTTCCTTCTTTATTCCATTTTAAAAACAATTCCATAGCAGAAACTCGGTGAAATTCCCAAATATCAATATAAGGAATAAGTT
>JAMWBY010000077.1 GCA_023818745.1 Candidatus Omnitrophota bacterium | reverse complement strand
CAGCAAAGAAAAGTCAGATAAAAAAACCAGATGCAACAATACTATGTGCTGAAACATATCCTTCTACCGAGAGATATTTAAAGAGGGGCTATTATATTCTTTACGACCAGTTTACTTCTGCAGGGTATTTTGGAGTTCTTGAAGCAAGGCATTTAAAAAGTGTGAATGTATTATGGGCAGATGGACATGTTACAGGAGTTGTATTAAATCAGATGAAAGCAAATTCAAAATATGAATATACTTCAGCAGATAATCCTTATCTTTATTATCCGTTTAGAAATGGGACAACACTAGGTAATCCAGAAAATCATTTTGATAGATATTGATAAAAAAAGTATAGATAATTTTTAAAAAGAGTTTTGAATTATTAAAAAAAGAGACCAATGAAAAAGAGGATGGTTTTTTTCATTTTTTTATTTTTTAGTATAAATTTACTATCTTTAAGTGAAGAAAATTTACTTAAAAATCCTGGATTTGAGGAAGTATCAAGATTAAATCAACCATTATTTTGGTCTCCAAGAAGTGTAGTAAAAGAATTTCATATTTCAAGTTCAGATATTAAATTTAAAGGTAATTATTCTGCTAAAATTTATTTTACAGAAAAGAATTCAGGATACTATGCAAGTGATTATATTGAGATTATCCCTAATAAAAAATATCTTGGCTCTGTCTGGGTTAAAATAAAAAATATTGAGGGAGATGGTGTTAGAATTAGAATTATGTTTTTTGATAGTAATAAAGCACTGATAAAAGTCGTTTCCACTTCTTTTTTTGGTTCAGAAACTGACTGGAAAGAAATTAAAGAAATTTTTGAATCTCCTGAAAATAGTAATTTTGCAAGGTTTTGTATAGATTTTTTTGGTAAAGGAGAGGTATGGTTTGATGAGGCATTTTTTGGTGAGTTTAAAGGAGGTGAGATGAGACATATTGAGAAAATCCTTGAAAACAAAGAAATTTCAGAAAGAATCGGAATTAAACCACCGGGTATTAAGGGAAGAGAAGAAGAAAAAAAACCAATTTTGACATTTGATAATCTTGAAAACTGGAAAATTTTATATTCTCCGAATTTAGAGGTTAAGATGTATAAAACAAAAGAAGAAAGTTTATGGCGGGAATATTCAGGAAAACTTACCTTTAGAAAAATTCCAGATATTTTATCACAAGGAATTATAGAGATAATACCAAATAAAAATCTTGAAATAAATTATGATTTTGATGTTATTGAAATGTGGGTTTATAGCGTTGGATTTGGTAGAACTGATAATCCAGAAATAGGTATTAAAATTCAGGATTCAAGTGGAAAAGTTTTTTATATTAAATTAGTAGATACTACTGATTGGGGTCATTGGTTTTTAATTCATAAGTTTTTAAAAGAAAAAATTTCTTTACCTGCTAAAATAATTTCAATAGTTGTGAAAAATATTACAAACATAAAGGATTATGATTTATATTTTGATAGTATTTATGTCTATAAAAGAAATCTTGGTAAAATTAAATTATTATCTGAAAAACAATTGCCTTTTCCTACACGAAAAGATACAATTCTTCCAGATTTGATATCTAAAAATTATAAAAACAATTTTTATTTTGAAAAGGATAAATATATTTTTTCTTATGAAGGAGATGACGGAAAGATTGTTTATACATACAAACCAGAAAGTGGAAACTTCTCAGATATTTCAGTTTCATTTAATAATCAAAATTTTTATCCTCTTTACGAAGGTGGTCCTTTTTTTCAATTTGGAGAGCAAATTTTATCTTCTGATAATCCATCAATAAATAAAAAATTTATTGGTGTGGAAAAGATTGAAAATGGCTTTAAGTTTAAATGGTTATTTAATTTTAAAAATGAATATACTGAAGTTAACTATGCTATTAAAATTAAACAAAAGTCCCTTATTATAAATGTAAACTCATCTGATGAAAAAATAACCAAATTAATTCTTGGCCGAACAAAAAATACACCAGACCCATTACTTGTCAAAATTCCTTACATTACACTTTATGGCAGTAAAAATCCAAATATTGTTTGTTTTAATAGAATTTTTATTTCTGCATTTTTTGACTGGTATAATTCAAATGCTTCTGCTTTATTTGGAGATACAGGAATAATTTCCTCTGATTCAGCTAAATTTAACGGAGGTGTTGTTTATAATCCCAAAACAGATGGAAGAAGGAATCCATTGAATGAAATAATTTTTTTAACAATAAGCGATAAATTTGAAGAAGTTTTGCCTAATATACCAAATCCAAAATCTCCTTATAAAGAAATAACTGGAAAAAAACTATTTCTCACAAGACAGAACTACAAAGAAAGACCAGATTATTATGATTATGAATTTAAACACTGGAAAAAACTTAAATCATATGGAGTGGATGAGATTATTTTAAGATTGCATGTTGATGTTTATAGAAGTTCTCTTTCATATCATTCATGGTGGGAATCAACTTTTGTGACAGAAGCAAAACCAGAGAGAGGAGGAGATAAAGCGCTTAAAGAATATTTAAGCAAAATAAAAAATGAACTTGGATGGTTAGTAGGACTTTATACTGATTACATGATAATATACCCAACAAATCCTGAATTTAAAGAAGATATCATAAATTTTAATTCTGAGGGTGAGTGGATAAATCAGAGTTTTTATACAACCTATGTTGTAAAACCATACTTCGCTCCTGAACTTCAGAAAAAATATTCAAAAATTCTGAATGAAAAATTTGGAACAAATGCTTCATATACAGACCAAATAACTGCTCTTCCACCTTTTTCCGAATACCTTGTTGATTATGATGAGAGAATTCCTGGTGCTGGAAAATTTGCTACCACTTTTTATAAATATGGTGAAGTTCTATTGAATGAAAAAATTTTTCATAAAGGTCCTGTTTTTAGCGAAGGAGGCAGTCACTGGTTTTATTCAGGTCTTTCTGATGGTAATTATGCACAAACTCAGGACCCAGGACAACCAGTTCTTGTTGATTTCAATCTCTTAAAAATTAAACCACTTGAAAATAACGCTGGTTATGACCTTGTTTTTTCTGGGAAAAGTGGTATTTCACCAGAACAACAATATATTGTAAGAGCATATACTATTGCCTATGGTAATATAGGTGTAATCTATGAAGTATATAGAACTCCATGGGAACAAGTTAATATTCCAGATGCATTAAAGACATATTTCTTACTTCAACAACTTCAAACATTTTATACTAATGTAGATGTTGAAACAATAATGTATCATAAAGACAATAAATTTTATAAGACAACAGAAGCAATTATAAATAAAGCACATTTGAACAATCAGGTATACATAAAATATAAAAATGGACTTGAAGTTTATGTCAACTGTAATGAAAAAGAAAATTGGATTATTGAAAAAGAAGGGAAAAAATATATACTTCCTCCATATGGAGTTTTCGCATATCTACCAGGTAAAATTATTGAATATTCTGCCTTAATTGACAATCATAGAGTAGATTTTGTTGATTCTCCTGTTTACATATATGCAGATGGAAGAGGAAAATTGACAGATTTTGGGGTTTTAAAAACAGATGGAGCAGTAATTATAAGAAAAAAATCAAAAAATTCTTTTATTTTAACTCCAATAACTTTAAAAACAGATTATCTTAATATAAACATTTCCAAATTATTTCCAGGTTGGAAAAAGGTTGAGATTAAAGGTTATACAGAAGAAGGCAGAGAAATTAAAAACATTGATTATCAGATAAGTAATGACGCTCTTGTCTTAAAAATCTACCCTGAAATCTTTAATTATGAAATTTTGATTTTTTAAGTTTTCTTTATAAAATATATTAACTATGAAAAATAAAGGGTGGGAAATTTTTAAAAATAGTTTAAATTATCTTGGTGGAGGAAGTTCAACAAATTCCAAAATACCTAATTTTGAAGAAGAACCAGCAATTCTCATCAAAGGAAAAGGTTGTAGAGTTTATGATTTTGAAGGAAATGAATATATTGATTTTAGATGTGCTTTGGGACCAGTTACTCTTGGATATAATCTTCCTGAAATAAATTCTGCAATTATTAAACAGTTAGAAAACGGAGTTGTTTTTTCATATCCCCATGTTCTTGAAAGTGAAGTTGCAAAGAAAATTACAGAAATTATCCCTTGTGCTGAAAGAGTTAGATTTTTAAAGACAGGAGGAGAGGCAATTGCTGCATGCATTAAAATTGCAAGAAATTACACAAAAAGAAAGAAAATAATTCATTGTGGATATAATGGATGGCTTAATTGTTTTGATACAGGCGGAATTTCTGCTCCCGGCATATTAAGTTCTTCCCCTTTAAAAGGTATTCCTCCAGAAATTTCAGCATTACATATAAATTTACAATGGGCTGATTTTGAAAAATGGGAAAGAGTATTTAAAGAACAGGGAGAGGAAATCGCAGGTGTTGTTATTGCTTCAGATTATAAGGATATAGAAAAAGGTAAAGAATTTTTACCTTTTATAAGAGATTTAACAAAAAAGTATGGTTCTTTAATGATTATAGATGAGATTGTTACTGGATTTAGAGTTGCTATTGGTGGAATTCAGGAATATTTTAATTTTTTACCTGATATGGCTGTTTTCAGTAAAGGGATAGCAAATGGAATGCCTCTCTCTATTTATTGCGGCAGAAAAGAACTTATAGATAGTGCAAAAGAAATTGGTATTTCTTCAACATTTGGTGGAGAAACACTTTCACTTGCAGCATCCAATGCAGTTGTTGAATTTTATAAAAAAAATAATGTAATAAAATATCTTTGGGAAATAGGTCAAAAGATGTGGAGTGGAGTTAACAATTTATTTAAGCAATATGAAGTAGAAGCAGAATTAAAAGGATTTCCTGTTTGTCCATTTTTTGATTTTAAAAATCCAGAAGAAAGAAATTTGTTTTTCAGAAAATGTTTTAAAAATCGGGTGATTTTATATAATGTTGGATATGTTTGTTATTCGCATAAAGAAAAAGATATAAATGAAGCACTTGAAAAAGTTGAAAAATCAATAAAAGAAATGAAAAATGGAAGCAATTGATGTTCACGTCCATACCACAACAGAAAAATGTGAAGAGTTAATTGATTATGCTAAAAATTTAAACATTGTAAAAGTATGTATTCTTGGAGATGTTTTAAAGTATGGTTATAATCAGAATGAAGAACAAGTAAAGGAAATAAATGATTTGACTATATTTTTAACAAAGAAATATCCTGATTTTTTTATTGGTTTTTGTTATATTAATCCAAGAAATTCTATAAAATTTATAGAACAAGAAATTGAAAGATGTATATTAAAAAACAATCTTAGTGGTATAAAACTTGAAGCATCAACTTTTGCTTCTGATAAAATCGTATTTCCAATATGTGATATTGCTGTTAATTTAAATATTCCTCTTTTACAACATTCTACAAGCACTTTGGCAATTGGTAGAAATCCAATCCCTTTTTGTTATCAGACAGACCCTGATGATATAGTTGTTCTTGCAAAAAATTTTCCTAAATTAACAATTATTTCAGCACATTTAAGAGGTGTTGATATAAGAGGGATAATAAGTTATAAAAAATTTGAGAATATTTTTGTAGATACAAGTGGTGGTCAACCAATAAGAGGAGTAATTGAATATGCAGTTGAAATAATTGGCTCTGAGCGAATTTTATATGGTTCAGATGTTTATTTCCCTTATGGTAGAGATTTTCCTGTTCAATTGAACGCAGTTATTGGTAGTGATATAAAAACAAAAGATAAAGAAAACATTTTATTTAAAAATGCAAAAAGGATATTAAAAATATGATAATAGATGTAAATGTTCATTTTGGATATTGGCCTTTTAGAATACTAAGGGATAACACTTT
>JAMWBY010000076.1 GCA_023818745.1 Candidatus Omnitrophota bacterium | reverse complement strand
CTTTTTAAGTTTTTAAGCATTTTTTTAAAAAACCGATAAAAAAAATCTTTTAAAATTAAAATTCTGAAATTGATGAAAATTTCAGATTATTTTTACAGTTAAATACTTGATAGAAAACATGTTACATATAAAACGTCGGATAAGAAATATTATGTTAACTTTTAATTATGACAGAATTGTTTTAAACTTTTTTCTTATTTTATAAAATTAAAAAAATGTTAATATTTTATTATTAAAAAATTTTCTTAAATTGTTAATTTTAAGTTTTTGATTGTTAAAAACTTAATTTTCAAAAATTTTAGAAAAATAAATTGAAATTTCATATAGAATAATTAAAGGTATTGCAACAAAAATTTGGGTAAAGATATCTGTTGTAGGGGTAATTAATGCAGATAATATAAAAGAACCCAAAATTGCAAATTTTCTTTTTTCTCTTAAAAATTTTGATTTTACAATACCAATTATCGCAAGAGATGATATAAAAACAGGAATATTGAAAATAACTCCCATAACAATAAGAAAAATAAAAATAAAACTTAAATAATTACTTATTGATATAAGTGGTTTCATAACATCTTTTCCAAAGGAAAAAAGCACTTTTAAACCAAAAGGAATGATTATATAGAAGGCAAAACTCATACCTATTAAAAATAAAAATGGAAAAAATATAAAAATTGTTTTTACAACCTTGTTTTCTTTTTCAGTAAGACCAGGAGAAATAAATTGATAAATTTGAAATAAAATAAAAGGTAAAGATATAATTCCACTTGAAAAAAAACAAACTTTTAATATTGAGAAAAATGGTTCAATAGGCCTTGTAAAGAAAGGATATTGCTGATACTTCTGTAAAGGAGATATAAGATATGAAAGAATTTTAGATGAAAAATAGTATGCTACTATTGAAACTATCACAAAAAAAAGAATTATATAAATAATCCTTTTTCTTAATTCTTCAAGATGTTCTACAAAACTTAATTCTTTTTCCATTTATTCTTCTTTTTTTTCTTCTTTTTCTTCTTCTGTTGTGCCTTCTTTCATACCCTTTTTAAATTCTCCAAGCGCTTTCCCAAGTGCTTTTCCTATCTCTGGCAATCTTTTAGCGCCAAAAATAAGAAGAATTATAAAGAATATCAAAATAAGTTCAGGCACTCCTATATTAAACATTTTTCCTCCTTTTTAATCTTTTTCTTTTTTCACCTTCATTTTTTACTATTATTGCAGATTCTCCTATAACAGGACAGTTTTGTTCACACTGACCACATCCAACACATATTTTAGGATCAACAACAGGTCTTTCTTTTTCATCTTTATATACCGCACCAACAGGACATACTTCCATACAGACAAAACAATCCTTATTTTTCTGCCACACAAGGCATATTTCTGTGTTAATTTTGGCTGTTCCCATTTTAATCTCTTCCATTTTTATCCTTTGAATTGCATCAGATGGGCATACTTTTCCACACTCAAGACATAAAAGACATCCTTTCTCTCTTGGAATAATGTGAGGAGTCCCCCATTCAAAAATCCCTTTATTTAACTCAACGGGTTTAAGACATTTTGTTGGACAAATTTTTATACACTCTCCACATCTTATACACTTATATATAAACTCATCTTCTTCTATAGCACCAGGAGGTCTTATCAACTCATTTTTCTTGAAAAGTTTATATCTATTTCTTGTAAATAGGAAAAAACCTCCTACTCCAATAAGTTTTAAAAATTCTCTTCTTTTCATTTTTTAATTTCTTTTTTATTTTATTTCTTAATTTTATACCTATTAAATAATTTAAATATCCAAGCGGACAAATATCATTACACCAAAATCTCGGCATTAAAACGCTTAATAAAATAATTATAAGAAGTATAAAAAGTATTTTTTTAAACAATAAACTTCTCATTAAAATTACATAAGGGTCAAATATCCAGAATAAAAATGGTATTCTAAAAAAAATTGCGATAAAACCTGTTAATAAAAATCCCCACAATAAGAAAATCTTCAAAAATCTGATGACTTTATAAACTTTTATATTAATTTTCCATTTTTTTCTAAAAAGAATCGTATTTATATAATCAATTATTCCTCCAAACGGGCATATCCAGAAACAAAAGAAATTACCAAGAAATAAAAGTAAAAAGAAAATACCAATAGATGGAAAAAATAAATGAGAAAAATGTAAAGTTGAAATGGTTGTAAAAATTGCCATAAGTAAGTCAATTCTAAAAAATAAATTTATAGGTAAATTTTCAGAAATACCAAATGCAGTTTTTTTAAAAAAATAGAAAAAGAGAAATATAAAAATACCTTGAGAAATTGTTCTTAGAAATTTTCTATACATATTTTATTTTTATTTTGTTTAAATCCATTGTTCCAAGACCCATTTCAGCACCATATTTTATATGAGGAACCTGTTCGGGTGTTTTACCAAGGAGTGTAGAACCATAGGCATCAAGAGCAACTATGTCAGTTCCACCTATTACCATATCAAGGTTTTTTAATTCACCAGGTCCCTGGGGTCCTCTTGTAAGCATAACATTAATAGCATCAAGTATAATCAACCTTGTTTTAGGAAGGATATATTTTGTTATTTCTGCAATACATCTATGTAAATCGGTTCTGTGGAAATATCCTCTATCTTTAACAATTCCCATAAAGTTCTTCATACCTATCGTGACCACTCCACCACTATGAACCTTCACAACAGGAACATCTATCAATACATCACATTCAACGACTTCTTTCAAAACCTCCGCTTCTTTTAAAACATCTCCTCCGACATCCACCTTTATCCATTCAGTAGGTGGTTTTGTAATTCCTCCTGCATTTTCAACACTTTCTTTTATTCCACTTGTAATATAGGTTACTGTCCAAGGATTCACCGTATTATCCATAACGACAACTTCTCTTGCACCAACTTTTTTACATAACTTTACAAGAGTACCAACTACTTCTGGATTTGTATTTGCTGCTTGTTCAGGTGTTCTATTCCAAGCAATATTCGGTTTTATAACGACTTTCTCCCCTCTTTTTACAAATCTTCCCATTCCTCCCATATTTTCAATAAGTTTGTTCGTAATCTCTTCTATATTTTTCCCTCTTGAAATAAAAATCGTGCTTTCTTTTTCCTGAGCAAATGATATATTTTTTTTACCTTTTATCAGATTGGATAAACTCAAAGATGCTAAAAACAAAAAACTATTTCTAATGAACTCCCTCCTTTTCATATCTCCCTCCTTTTCATATTTAAGTTTTTGATTTTCAATTATTTAAATTGTTTTATTTAAAGTATTTTCTTAAATCTCCTGATACATATTTTAACATATATAAAACAAAATGAAAAGATTTATTTAATAAAAAACAAAAAATTTAAAAAAATGATGATTTAAATTACTAACCTGTTTTAAGATATTTTTTGATTAATTTTTTAATTGCATAACTTTGATTATTTTAATTTAAAAAGGACAAATAGATTTTTTTATATATTTTTTATAAAAGGTGCTTACATTTAACTTAAAAATAAAAAAGCAAATTTTCTTTTTTTTAAATTTTTATCTTTTTTAATAATTTGGGGCCTCTTTTACTTTGTTTTTTATTGTAAAGTTAATTTTATCTGGGTTGGTATTTCAAAAGGTCTTTTTTAATAATTAACAAGTCAAGAAAATATTAACTTAATAAGTAAAGAAGTTTATAACTTATAAAGTTCATAACTTCTGAACTTCATAGTTTAATTTTAAATTCTTTTAGTTCTTAAAGTGTTATTCAAAACTGTATGTTCTAAATTATTTATTTACTTGTATATTCTATTTTTAATCTCTCTTCAATTGCTGCCTGTGCTGCTGCTAATTTTGCAATAGGGATTCTGTAAGGAGAACAAGATACATAATTCATTCCAATTTTATGACAGAATTTTACACTTTCAGGGTCTCCACCATGTTCACCACATATCCCAACTTCAAGGTTTGGATTTGATTGTCTTCCTTTTTCTATACCCATCTTAACAAGTTGTCCCACTCCTTCTTGATCAAGTGTCATAAATGGGTCGTCTTTTAAAATTTTTTTATCAATATAGAAGAACAAAAATTTGCCTGCATCATCTCTACTAAAACCAAGTGTCATCTGTGTAAGGTCATTGGTTCCAAAGGAGAAAAAGTCGGCCTCTTTTGCTATTTGGTCAGCAGTTAAGGCAGCACGTGGCACTTCTATCATTGTTCCAACCATATATTTTATTCTGATACCATATTTATTCATTACTTCTTCTGCAACTCTTACAACTATTTCTTTTTGATTTCTTAATTCTTCAACATTTCCTACAAGAGGTATCATTATTTCTGGAATTACCGTTTCTCCTTCTTTTGCAAGTTCACACGCCGCTTCCATAATTGCTCTTGCCTGCATTTCAGTTATTTCAGGATATGTTATACCTAATCTGCAACCTCTATGGCCAAGCATAGGATTAAATTCATGAAGTTGTTCAACCCTCTTAAGGATTTTCTCTTTCTCTTTTATCTTTTCTTCTGATTCTTTTCTTTCTTTCATTAAAGCAATCTCCACCATAAGCTCTTCTCTTTTGGGTAAAAATTCATGTAAAGGTGGGTCAAGAGTTCTTATTATCACTGGATACCCCTTCATTTCCTTAAATAAACCTTTAAAATCCTCTTTTTGGAATGGTAATAGTTTATCAAGGGCTTTCCTTCTTTCTTCCTCTGTTTCTGACATAATCATTTCAACAACAATTGGTAATCTTTCAGGAGCAAAAAACATATGTTCTGTTCTACAAAGTCCTATACCCTCTGCTCCAAATTCTCTTGCCTTTTTAGCATCTTTGGGTATATCAGCATTTGCTCTAACTCCAATTTTTCTAAATTCATCAACCCACTTCATTAATGTTTCAAATTCACCTGTTATTCCTGCTTCTATTGTAGGGACTTTTCCTACCATAACATTTCCACTTCCTCCATCAATTGTAATCCAATCCATTTCCTTTAATTCAATATCTTTAATCTTCATAACTCCTTTTTCTTCATCTATTTGTAATGCTCCACATCCAACAACACATGGTTTTCCCATTCCTCTTGCAACTACTGCAGCATGTGATGTCATCCCTCCTCTACTTGTTAGAATTCCTTGTGCTGTTGCCATACCATGAATATCGTCTGGACTTGTTTCTTCTCTCACAAGTATTACTGGTTCTGTTTTTCCAATTTCTTCTGCTTTATCTGCAGTGAAAACAATTTTTCCACTTGCTGCTCCAGGAGAAGCCGGAAGGCCTTTTGCTACAGGTTCAACTTTTGCTTTAGGGTCAATTATTGGATGTAATAACTGATCTATTTGTGATGGTTCTACTCTCATTATTGCTTCTTCTTTTGTTATTAACCCCTCTTTGACCATATCAACTGCGATTTTCACTGCTGCAAGAGGAGTTCTTTTTCCTGTTCTTGTCTGAAGCATATATAATTTTCCTCTTTCAATTGTAAATTCAAAATCCTGAACATCCCTATAATGTTTTTCTAATCTGTCTGTAATATCTCTTAATTGTTGATAAACTTCGGGCATTTCTTTAGCAAGTTCACTTATTGGCTTTGGAGTTCTTATACCTGCAACTACATCCTCTCCTTGTGCATTTGTTAAATATTCGCCATAAAACTCTTTTTCTCCAGTTGATGGATTTCTTGTAAAGCCAACGCCAGTCCCTGAATCATTTCCCATATTCCCAAAAACCATCGTGCATATATTCACAGCAGTTCCAAGGTCATCGGGTATCTTATTTAGTTTTCTATATGTTATTGCTCTTGGGTTATTCCATGATTTAAACACAGCATTTATAGCCATCTTTAACTGTTCCATCGGGTCT
>JAMWBY010000012.1 GCA_023818745.1 Candidatus Omnitrophota bacterium | reverse complement strand
CGATAATTAAAAAAATAAATAAAAATTTAACCTTCTCCATTATTACCCTCTATATTTAGATTTATGGTAAACAACCCTAAAAGTTTATTTATCTCTTCTGTAAACTTTATTGTCTCCTCTAATTTTAAAGGTTGAGAAAATTTCTCTAATTTTTCTTCCCCTATATTTTTTTCAACTAATTTTTCTTTATTTAAATTTTGTTTTTTTATATATTTAATTTCAATTTTTTCTTTTTCTATTTTTTCTTTTTCTATAATTAAGGGCTGATTTTCTATATTTCTGTCATTAAAAACAACCATATTTTCTTTATGCAAGTTTAATTTATGAATATGCAAGTTTAATTTATGAATGAAAAATAAATTCAAGAAAATAAGAAGAATAGTTAAATAAACAAGAGAATAATTCCATTTAGAATAAATAAAAACAACTTTTTCTTTTTCTATTGCATTCAAAAATTTATTAACAAAACCAATATCTCTCATATTTTTTTCACCTTCTTCTTTAAGCAACCTTAAACCCTTTTCAATTTTTTCAAACTCATTTTTCATTTTTTCTTCTTTATATATTTAGTTCCATTTTTTATTAAAAAGGTTCATTTTTTTCAATAAATTTTTTTAGATATTTTTTTGCCTTGAATATCCTTGATTTCACAGTCCCTTCTTTAATATTTAAAATTTCAGAAATTTCTTTTATTGAATAATCTTCAAAATAAAAAAGTGTTATTATCTGATTATATTTAGGATGGAGTTTTGTCAGTGCAATTCTTAATTTTTCTTTTAATTCCTCATCATTATTATTTTCATACTTTATTATTGACTTTTTAAAATTTGCCTTTTTCCTTCTATATTTTTTATATATTAAATTCATCATTATTCTGTATATCCAGGTGTAAAAAGAAGATTGACCTTTAAATTTTTTAATACTTGAATATGCTTGTAAAAATGTATCTTGGACTATATCTTCTGCATCTTCAGGGGAAATAATATATGCAACTCTAAATAATTTTTTTTCTACCTGTTTAATCAATTGGCAGAATGCGTCTTTATCTCCATTTTTTGCAAGTTCAATTAGAATTTTTTCATTTAAATTATCCATCTTTTTGATATTTTATCACTTAATGATAAAATTAAAATTTATGAAATACAAGAAAAATTTTGAAATATTTTACTGGACAGGGATTATTATTTTTTTTGCAGGTGGAATTCTTCTTAATTTCCAATTTGCCTATGATTACACAATAATAAAAAATTTAATGGGTTTTCTCTTTTGTATATTCCTTTCAATTTATTACATATATAAAAGAAAGGAATTTGAGTTTTCTATATTTGTTTATCTGCCGTTGATTTTTTTTGCATGGATTTTAATTTCAGCATTTTATGCTCCTTTTAAATTTGAAAGTGCCAAAAGTTTAGAAAACTATATTCTCTATTTCCTGATTTTTATAATTTCTTCAAATTTAAAAATTGATAAAAAGATTTTTTATGTCTGGATTACTTCAGGAATTATCGCTTCAATAATTGGAATTTTTCAATTTTATGGACCAAGACATTATCCTATTTCAACATTTGGCAATCCAAATTTTTACGCAGGTCATATAATAATGGTTTTATCCTTAACTTTATCAAACATTTTAAATTATAAAGAGTATAAAAATGAGAAATTGGGTAAGTTTTTTTCATATATAGATATTTTGTCATTATTCTTTTGCCTGTGGGGCTTAATTTTAACAAACTCAAGGGCTGCAATAATGGCTTTTATTTTAACTATTCCTTTTATGTTATATTTAAATAATTTAGAGAAAAAAGGAATCTTAAAATACGTAGGATTACTTATCACAGTTTTTTTTATAATTCTCTACTATCCTAAAATACTTCTTTGGTATAGAACAAATATAAGATTTTATATATGGCAAGGCACCTGGAAATTAATTATTAAAAAACCAATTTTAGGATGGGGACTTGGAAATTTTATTTTCTATTATCCCTATTTCAGAATAAAAGAATATTTTTTACAACCAGAGTCAAGGAATGTAACTAATCATCCTCATAATGAATATCTTGAAATTTGGAGTGAGACAGGACTTATCGGTTTTCTTATCTTTTTATCTTTAATTCTGTTTTTAATTATCAACTTTATAAAAAAGAAAGAATCAAATAAATTACTTTTTGTAGGTATAATTGGAGGGATTATAAGTGTTTTACTTGACAACATTTTTTCTACAAATATGAGAAATCCATCCACAAGTATGTATTTCTGGTTTTTAATTGGAATAACATTTCAATATTTTAAAAGAGAAAAAGTTCCTTTTGAAGTTTCACAACTTATTTGGTATATAATATTTTTAACTTCTGTTGTTTTATTTATCTTTCATTCCTTTTATAGAATTTTACCACAAGTATATTTTAAAATGTCAGAGTCAATTAAAGAATTAATTAGTTATGAAGAAAAAATGGGAAGAAAAATATATGAAGATAGTTTCAGAATAAAACTTTATAAGGAATGTATAGAAAATTATCATAAGGCATGTGCTTTAAATCCCAATGATTACGAAATTTGGTATAAACTTGCATATATGTATGGAAAAGTAGGCGATTATAAAAAAGCAAGAGATATTTATTTAAAAATTAATAATTATCTTTTCCCACATTATGCAAAAACAGATGCAAATCTTGGAACTATTTATATTAAAATGGGAAACTTTGAAAAAGCATTACAATATTACAAAATAGCAGAATGGTTTAATCCCTATGACGTAGACCTTTTATGTAGTATTGCATCAATTTACATTATATATTATAATAATATAGAAAGTGCCTTAAATTATATTAAAAGGGTGTTGAATTTAGACCCAAAAAATAAATATGCTAACATAACTATTTTGAAATTAAAAGAGGAAGGAAAATTAAAGTAAAAACTGAGGTGCAAAATGGCTATAAGATGTGAAATTTGTGGAAAAGAAAGTAGATCAGGAAATAGAGTAAGTCATTCAAACAGAAAAACAAGACGGACATGGAAACCCAATATTCAGAATATTCGTGTTGAATATAATGGTATTATAAAAAGAATGAAGGTATGTGTAAAATGTTTAAAGTCGGGCAAGGTAAAAAGACCTCTCAAAATTAAAGAAGAAACTATTTAAAATTTTTAATTTTCAAATAAATTTTATAATATCCATCTTTTTTTTCAAATTCAGGAGTATAAAATATTGTTTTTTCCCCTTCTTCAAGTTCTTTTAATAAATCTGTTTCACATTCAAAAATAACATCTCCTTTTGCTGCCCAGAACTTATTTTTTTCACCTTTTTTTATTTTTTTTATAATAACATTTTTACTTAAAAAAATTGGTGCTGGATTACCTTTACCATATGGTTTTAAAAGTTCAAGATATTCAAAAATTTCTGGTTTTATATTTTCAATTCCCAAAAGTGCATCATAATATTTTTCTTTAACTTCAAAAACCCTCAAATCTTTCCAGTATTCTTCTATCTCATCTTTTTTCTCAATATGAAATTTAAATCCAATAGCATTTTTATGTCCCCCAAAAGATAAAAATTTATTTTTTATTTTCTTCATATTTTCATATAAATTAAATTTTTCAGGAGACCTACCAGAACCTTTAACAATGTTATCTTTTCTACTCATTATAAGAAATGGTAAGTTATATCTTTCTACAAGACGACTTGCTATAATTCCACATAATGACTCAGGGAAATCATCAAGAATTATAAATCTTGATTCAAAACTTTTTTTGTTTTCAATGGCCTTCATTGTTTTTTTGGTTACTTGATATCTTTTCCTATCAAGTATTTCAATCTCTTTTAATAATTTTTCTATCTCTTTTTCATTTTCTTCAAGCAATAGGTTCAAAGAAATTTCTGGTTTCCCAAATCTTCCAGGAGAATTAAGTTTTGGATTTATTATTTTTTTTATATCTTCTGATTCTATTTTGTTTTCTCTTAAGTATTTTGATACGATTAAATTTAATCCATTAATTGTTGAATTTCTCAAATCCTTTAACATTTCTTTTACAAAAATTCTATTATCACCTGTCAAATCCACATTTTCACTTAAAGTTGCAAGACCTGCAATAGAAATATAACTATTAAAAGTAAAATTTGAATAATTTGAAGTAAGATTTTGAAACAACTTAAATGAAAGTCCAGTTGCTGAAAAATCTATATCCTTTGAACTGAAAAACGGATGAATATAAATATGACTTTCAGGTAATTTTTCAATATCTGTCTGATGATGGTCAATAACAATTATTTTAATGTTTTCATCAGCACACCTTTTAAGAAATTTATAAGAAGAAATACCACAATCAATTAAAATTAAGAGTTTATATTTTTCTTTAAGTAAATAATTTACAAATGTTTCTTCTATCTCATAATCTTCAAGCCGGTGGGTAAGATAATAATTAAATTCCACATTTTTATCCTTTAAAAACTTTATAATTAAGAATACACCTCCAATTCCATCTATATCACCATCTCCATAAATAAATATTTTATCTTTATTTTCAATCGCTTTTATAATTTCTCTCGTGGCAATTTCAATAGTTTTTACTACAGAAGGTTCTGTCAGGTCATTTAACGAAGGATAAAGAAATTTAATTATTTCTTCTTCTATTTTTATATTTCTTTTGTAAAGAATATCTTTTAAAAGTTGTGGAATTTGTATCATTTTTTAAGATATCTTACTTTAATTTTCCCTTCTTTTAAAATACTTTTAGCCATCTCATCAGGATATCCTTCATTTATAATAATTTCTTCAATCCCTGCATTTATTATCATTTTAGCACATACACTACACGGATGACATGTAACATAAAGTTTACTTCCTTTTATTGCTACACCATGATATGCAGACTGTAATATTGCATTCTGTTCTGCATGAAGCCCCCTACATAATTCATGTCTTTCTCCTGAAGGAATATTAAGTTTCTCTCTTAGACAACCAATTTCTTCACAATGAGCAAGACCTGTTGGCGCTCCATTATAACCAGTTGCAAGAATCCTTTTTTCTTTCACAACAACTGCTCCTACTTTTCTTCTTAAACATGTTGACCTTTCAGAAACAAATTCAGCAATTTTCATAAAATATGTGTCCCAATCCGGTCTTTTATTCTGGATAGATGGGGAATTCACTTGCAAACCTCCTTACTTTTTTTCTTATATCTTTTAAAATGTTCTCTTTTTCTCTGTTTTTTATTGTCTCATCAATCCACTCAGCAATTTTAACCATATCTGATTTTTTCATTCCTCTACTTGTTATACATGGTGTCCCTATCCTTATACCGCTTGTTATAGATGGTGGCAATGGGTCAAATGGAATTAAATTTTTGTTCGTAATGATGCCTACATTTTCAAGGAGTTTTTGCCCTTCAAGTCCTGTTATATTCTTATTCCTTAAATCAACTACAAAAAGATGATTATCTGTTCCATCACTTATTATTTTATATCCTCTTTTTTTCAATTCATCACATAAAACCTTACAATTTTCAACAATTTGATTTTGATATTTTATAAACTTTTTCGTCATTGCTTCTTTAAAAGCAACTGCTTTACCAGCAATTACATGAACCAATGGCCCTCCCTGAATTCCTGGAATTATCATACTATCTATTTTTTCTTTGAAATCTTTTTTACAGAGAATTAAACCACCCCTTGGTCCTCTTAATGTTTTATGTGTGGTTGAAGTAACAAATTCAGCGTATTTAACAGGAGAAGGATGAAGATTAGCAACAATAAGACCAGCAATATGAGCAATATCTGCAAGAAGATAAGCATTTACTTCTTTTGCAATCTGGTAAAACTTTTCAAAATCAATTATTCGTGAATATGAACTACTGCCACATACAATAATCTTAGGTTTTTCTCTATTTGCAATCTTTCTTATATTTTCATAATTGAGAAGTCCTGTATCTCTATCTACTGAATAAAAAATTGCATTATATAACATACCTGAAAAATTTACTTTTACACCATGGGTTAAATGTCCTCCTGAACCAATATCCATAGCAAGAATCTTATCCCCTGGTTTTAAAACTGAAAAATAAACTGCCATATTTGCCTGGCTACCTGAATGGGGTTGAACATTTGCATGCTCTGAATTAAAAAGTTTACATGCTCTCTCAACAGCAATTCTCTCAACCATATCAACATATTCGCAACCACCATAATATCTTTTATTAGGATATCCTTCCGCATATTTATTTGTAAAAATAGAGCCCACTATTTTCAAAACATTTTTACTTACTATATTTTCAGAAGGAATTAAATCAATTGTATTTCTTTGTCTTTCTATTTCTTTTCTCAAAATATTATAAATTTCAGGGTCAAATTTTTTCATCATTTTCCACCTCTTTTAAAGGTATCTGTGAAAAATCAGCAAATTTTATAAAAATTTCATTTATCATTTTAAGTAATGCTAATCTATTACTTCTTAATTTTTCATCTTCTACCATTACAAAAACATGATCAAAAAATTTATCTATTGGTTGTTTCCATTTCCTCATTTCTTCAAGAAACTGTATATATCTCTTTACTACATAATAGTTTTCCATCTTTTCTTTATTATCCAGGTAAAATTTATAAAGTTCCTTCTCCCTATCTTCAATAAGTAAATTTTCATTGAACATTCCATAAATAATCTTTTTATTCTCAGCCTGTTTTAACATATTTGCAACTCTTATAAAAGGGATAAGAATTTCCTCACCCTTGCCTTTTATAATAACATTTTTTATAGCATCAATCTTCCTTCTAATTTCAAGGAGATTGTCATTTTCTACAGAAAAAACTGCTTTTCTCAATCCATGCGTTATCCCTTCTGAAATAAGTAAATTCTCTGCTCTTTGAAATATAAACCCAACAATTAATTTCTGAAGTTCGGAATCATTTTTATTAAGTATCTCAAGAGTTTTATTGACAAGTTTATTTATTGAAATTTCAATATTTTTATCCCAAATTATTTCAACCATTCCTGTTGTTATTCTTTTAATTCCAAAAGGGTCCTGATCTCCTTTAATTTCAACACCTTCACTTAAAAAACTACATATTGTTTCAATTCTATCACATATTGAAACAATAGCACTTTCAATAAATTTGGGTTTTCTATCCCCTTGAAATCTTGGAAGATAATGTTGTTCAATTGATTCTGAAATAATTCCATCAAAACCATTTTTTTCAGCATAAATTCTTCCTACAATGCCTTGTAAAGAGGGAAATTCATTCACAAGTAAAGTTGCAAGGTCATTTTTAAAAAGTGAAATTATAATATTCATTTTCTCACAATCAATTTTTAATTCTTTACAAAGAAAATTACATATTTTTTTAATCCTCTCTACTCTATCATAAATTGTTCCAAAAACAGGATGGTAAACAATATTTTTCAAGTCATTTAAGTATTCAATCAATGGTTTTTTCATATCCTGATTTATAAAGAAAAGAGCATCTTGTATTTTATTTTCAACAACTTTTTCGTAATTTTCCTTAACTTTTTCATTAAAAACACCATCACACACAATTATAAAATTTGAAAAAAGATCGCCATTTTCATTATAAAGTGAAATCCCTTTAACATTTAAAATTATTGATTCAACAACTTCTTTTGGTAAATCTTTATATGTTTCAGGTAAATTACATCTTCCACATAAAGGATATTCAATAAAAGGAACAATTTTATCAATCAGTTCATGTTTATAAAAACAATTTTTATCTATCATTTTCTCTATTTGTGCTTCTATCATTTTTTTTCTCACCTCTGGGTCAAAAATAACAAAGTTCTTTAAAATTTTGTCAAAATAATCTTTTGTATTGTAAATATTTAATTTTTTATCTGAAAGGACTCTATGTCCAAAAGTATATTTTTTACTTTTAACTTCTCCTAATCTTAAAGCAACCAATTTCTCTCCAAAAATACAAAAAATATATCTTATCGGCCTAAAAAATTTAAACCCATTCTTGCTCCATACCATCCCTCTTGGAATTTCAAGTTTTTTAATAACTTCATTTATAATATTGTTAAATATTTTCCATACAAACTCTCCCTTTTCTTCCTCAATAAATCCTATAACCCTTTTTCCCTTTTTTTCAAATATCTGTAATCTATCGGGAGAGATTTTATGCGCTTTTGCAAATTTCAATGCAATGTCTGTCCAATTCTTATTCTCATCGATACTAACTTCTAATGGAGGTCCATAAACTTCTGCAATTTTACTTTTTTGGCGTTCCTGCAGATTTTTTATAAAAATAATAATTCTTCGCACAGTATAATAAAATTCAAGAGTTTCATACTCTAATCTTGCTTCTTTAAAAGAATTTTCCAGTAAAGATAACAACTTCTCATTTAGATATTCACCACAATAAGAAGGTAAATCCTCAACTCCAATTTCCAAAACAAGATTTTTTTTCATTTGATTTTCTCTCTTCAAGTTTTTAATATAATACTAAATTTTAAAAATTTATTCAAAATTTTTAATCTGATAAAAAAAGTGAGCCAAAAGGATAATTTGAATAATCCATGTTCCTAAAATTGGTGGTATCTTTGCATTTTTAGAAAGAGAAAAAGTCAAAATGTAAAGGAAATATATAAAAAAGGAAAAAAGAAAAGAAAATGAAAAAACATATAAATTAGAAATTTTTTCTCTTTTTCTTAGAAAGGTATAAATCACAAAAACAATAAAAAAATTTAAAAAAGGATATGCTATTTTATCATATAAACAACTTATAAGTGTTACCGGTTTTAAGCCCAATTTTTCCATTTTTTTTATAACTCTTAAGAGTTGAAAAAAAGAAAATGTTTCAATATCAATGTTTAAGACAGATAATATTTCATAAGTCAAAGGTATATTAACTTTTTTAACATCAATTTTTTCTTTATTTATAAGGTTTTTCTCTTTATCAAACTCCCATAAAAATCCATCCTTAAAAATCCATACATTACCATCATAATTTTCAGCGATTTCTATTTTAAAAGTTCTAAATCCACCTTCTTCATAATATTCAGAAAACTCTACATTTATAAATTTTTTACCTTCAACTTTTTCTGCATAAAAAAAGTAATTGTGAGATGTAAAAGCAATAGGAATACGTGAAATCTGACCGTTAATTCTTTTCAAAAAATAAGGTGAAATAGAATTTTTAACTGAAAAAGTTATAATTGCAGAAAAAAAACCACAGAATAAAAAAATGTAGAAGATATTTATTGGTTTAACTCCTGATATTAAAAAAACCTTTAATTCATAATTTTTTATCATTTCGGATAGAATTAACATTAAAGAAAGAATTGTTATAATTGGTGATATTTGAACGAAAAGTAAAGGACATGTGTATAAATAATTTTTAAGCATAAATATTTTTTCACCTTTTATGAAACTATAGAGATCGTCAAGGATTTGAATTACTGAAAAAAGTATCATAAATAAAATTGATATTATCAAAAAAAACTTCAAAAAATTTAAAAATATATATATAAATTTCTTCCTCATTTCCAGAATCTTTTTGTAAGAATAATCAAAATTAAAACAGGAATATAAATAAAAATTGTATTTTGTGTCTTTCTTGTGATTATCTCACCAAGTGTTAACATTTCAAAAAATATTATACTTATAAAACCCCCAATTCCTATGTATAAAATTTTATTTTTTTGTTTTAAATTCATTCCAATGCTGCTGCCTAAAAACAACAAAATTAGAGGAGTAATGGAAAATACAAATCTTTTATGAAATTCAATTGACGAATCAAGATTCTTTATCTTCCGCAATTTTATATAATTAAGTTCATATATAGTTGGTTCAATTTCAATCTTTTTAAAACTTGCAGGCAGGTTTATATAAAACTCATAGTTCTTGAAATCAACAGAACTTACAGAATTTTTTGTTATGACCAAAAAATTTCCATTCTCAAGAATAAAAAGAAGTTTATTTGTTTCTGAATTATAAACAACCTTTCCTTTTTCTGCTTTCAAAAAAATTGTTGTATCAACTTCCTTTTTTGTGATTGAAATATTTCTAAATTTAAAATTTTTGTAAATTTTCTCAATATATATACTTGTATCTGGAAAATCTTTTATTATCTCCTTTTCAATAAGAATAGAAAGAGGATTTTTAATTTTTAGAATGGTTGTAAGGTTTCTTTTTTGAAATTCCATTTCAGGAACAATAAAAAAGTTGAAATAAAAAAGGAAAAATGTGAAAATAATAGAGAAAAATAAAAGCGGTTTTATCAACAATTTACTTGGGATTCCAGAAAAAGCAAAAATATTTAATTCTCTATTGGATGAAAAAGTTGAAAAAAGTGACATTGAAGATGTAAGGACTGTAAGTGGAATTATAATTTGAAAAGATATACATATTGAAAGAAAAAAAAATTTTAAAAGTGGAAATAATGTAAAACTACCTTTGACAATAAGGTCAACAATCTGGAAAATACTTCTTATAGTAAAAACGAAAAAGATGATTAAAAAGGAGAAAACAAAATTGATACTAAACTCTTTAAAAATATATTTTGTCTTAAATTTCATAAAATTTATTGTAAAATAAATAATTTTATATGTCTAATTATTAAAAATTTTTTAAAAAATAAGTGTATAAGTTGCCAAAGGCAAGAAGGTATTAATTTTGGATTCTGTAAAGATTGTTTTTCACAAATAATTTTTATAAATGAAGATTTTAAAGATAGATTACATATAGGAAAATATGAAGGACCTTTAAAGGATGCGATTATTAAATATAAATATCACAAAAGAAAAAGTTATGCAAAATATTTTGCCTTATTAATTGAAGAAAAGTTGAAAAAAGAAAATATTAAATTTGATTTGATTATTCCTGTCCCACTTTATTGGAAAAAGGAGTTCATAAGGGGTTTTAATCAAAGTGCTCTTATTGGGAATTATCTATCAAAAAAATTAAATAAAAAAATGTATCAGAACATCCTTATAAAATCAAAAAATACAATTTCCCAAACAGAATTAAGTGAAAATGAAAGGAAAGAAAACGTAAAAGGAAGTTTTAAATTGAAGAATTCAGGTATTATAAAAGATAAGATAATTTTACTTATTGACGATGTTTATACAACAGGAGCAACAACAGAAGAATGCAAAAAAGTTCTGTTAAAAAATGGATGCAAAAAAGTAATAATAACTACTCTGGCAAAATAAATCCCTAACTCTATTCACCAATGACATCAACTTGATACATAAAAAAATTAAAAGTAAAATTAAAATATGACTTTTAGAAAACATTATGATGTTAAAAAAGGAGAAATAAATTTAACTCCACTAATAGATGTTGTTTTTCAATTAATCATATTTTTTATGTTAAGTTCAAGTTTTATAATTCAGCCGGGTATAAAAATAAAACTTCCTCAGGCAGTAACTACTGATGTGATAAAGCAAAAAGAATTATTTATTAACATTTCAGAAGATGGAATTGTATATTTTAAAGGGAATATTGTAACTTTTGAACAACTTGAAAATATCCTTAAAGAGGAAATGAAAAATGTGAAAAAAGAGAATATTGTTCTAGTAATAAAAGCAGACAAGAATACAAAACACGGAATAGTTGTAAAAGTGATTGATATATCAAGAAAAACTGGTATTGAGAGAATTGCAATAGGAACAATTCCTGAAATTGAAGAATATGAAAGATAGAACATTCCTTAAATCAATTTTATTTAGTATATTAATCCATATTATAGGTATTTCTCTTTTTTCAATTTCTTTACCTTTACCTTTAAAAAAAAGAAAACCTGTAGAAATTATTCAATATCCCTCTTTTACAAAAAAAACATCAGAAAAAGTTGTTCTTAAAGAAATAGAAAGTATAGGAACAGAAAATGTAAGGGTTTTTCAAAACGTTGTTCCGGTTAATATTTCAAATAGAGATATAATTGGAGAAAAAGAATATGTTAGTAAAGTTAACTTCAAAATAGATATTGAACCTACAAAATTTGAAATATCCCTTCCAGAAATTCCATTAACACAGGTTTATGCAGAAATAAAAAGAGAAGAAGAAATTATTGAAGGTCCAGCGGGAAGTAGAAAGATTGTTTATAAGGAAAAAATTGAATATCCTTTCTGGGCACAAAAGAAGGGGATAGAAGGTAAAGTTAAAATAAAATTCTGGGTTAATCCGGAAGGGAAGATAATTGATACAGAGATTTTTTCTTCATCAGGTTATCCTGAAATTGATTTATATGCAGAAGAAAATTTTAAAAAATGGGTCTTTGATATAGCAAAAAGCGATAAAAATGTATGGGGAATTATAACAATAATTTTTAAATTAAAATGATAAAAATATCTATTGATCTTGGAACCTGTTTTTATCTTTCAATTAGTATTTTAATTCTTATCTTATGGATTTTCTGGGAAAGAAAAAAAACAACAAATAAAATAACAGAAAACAATTTGTGGCAATGTCCTATTTGCTTTTTTGAATATATTGACAGTAGAAGTAAAGAAATAAGTAAATGTCCAAGATGTAAAACTCTTTTCAAAAAGAGTGAAAAATGGTAATATTATAAAATTAAGGTAAGAGTAGTTATATAATAATATCTTTTTAACTAAATTCAAGGAGGTAAAATGATAACAGAAATAGGTATAGTAGCAGGAGAAATATGGCAGTATCTTGAAAAATATAAAGAAACAACTTTGTCAAAATTAATTGAGGTCACTGGAAAAGATAGAGACATACTTATTATGGGAATTGGATGGCTTGTAAGAGAAGGACATATAATCTTAACAAGAAAGGAGAATGATTATAAGATTGTTTTGAGAAAAAAGGACTGAAATTGGGGGATCGTCTAATGGTAGGACACGGGACTCTGGATCCCGGCGTATAGGTTCGAGTCCTATTCCCCCAGCGTAATAACCTTTAAACAAAAAAAAGGAGGAAATATGAAGGTAATGGTTGATGAAAATATATGTACAGGTTGTGGGCTATGTGTTGATATATGCCCAGAGGTTTTTGAAATGGCAGATACAATTTCAAAAGTAAAAACAGAAAATGTTCCAAAAGAACTTGAGGATAAAGTGAAGGAGGCGGCAGAAAGTTGTCCGGTTGAAGCAATAATAATTAAATGAGAATGCAGAAATTTATTGTTTTCCTTATTTTTTGCTTTCTTGTTGTAAAAGAAGGTGAACCGTTTTTAATATCAAAACCAGAAGAAAAAGCAAGAAAATATCTTAAGTTATCTCTTGAAGAATATAAAAAAGCTATTAAAAAAGATCCAAATAATTATGAAATAATTGAAGAATATAGAAAAATTTTAGAAAGTACAATTGGTAAAACAGAGGCAAAAGTAGAACTTGCTTTAATTTTCAAAGAAATAAATTTACAACCAAAATTCTATGAATTATTACTTGACATTTCTTTAACAGACAGAAAAAATGCGCTTTTTTACATTGAAAAAAGAATAGAAAAAAGTTTGGATATCAGAGAAAAAATTAATCTTTATTATATTGCTACAGAACTTTCTCCTCAAAATCCAGTTTACTGGTATAACCTTGGGAAATTACTTATAGGAATAAATAAAGAAGAGGAAGGTATTTTTGCACTTGAAAAAGCATATAATTACAACTTTAAAGAAATTCAACTTTTTTATTATTTATCTCTATATGAGTTTAATAGAGGAAATTATAAAAAAGCAAAAGAATATATCCAACAAGGGATTAAGATTTCAGATGATATTTCTCTTCATAAGATACTTTTGAAAATATATTTACTTGAAAATAATAAACAAATGGCAAATAAAGAAAAAGAAAAAATAAGAAATTTAATTGCTATGGAAAAAGGGAAAATAGAAATAGAAAAAGTTAAAGAAATTCCCAAAGAAGAAAAAATAGTAGGTTTGAATCCTTATTATTTTATTGGTGTATCCAAGGATGAACAGAAGTTATATATTGTTTCCTTTAATGGATACAATTTTAAAATAATTAAACAATTTAATTGTACTACAGGGAAAGAAAAAGGTGATAAAGAAAAAACTGGAGATAACAGAACACCTGAAGGAGCGTATCTTTTAACTTCAAAAATAGAACCGCCAAATCTACCTTCTAAATATGGAATTGCTGCTTTTCCACTTAATTATCCTAATCCAATAGATATAAGGTTAAATAAAAAAGGAGATGGTATATGGTTACATTCAACACCGATAGAAAGACCTCCTTATAATAGTGAAGGATGTGTTGTTGTAAATGATAATGATATGAAGGAAATAATGGAATATATAAATGTAGGAAAAACTTTTATCTATATTACGAAAGATAAAAATTTTATCAATTTTAGCGAAATCAAAGAAATAAAAGAGATTGTTGAAAATTGGAAAAAGGCATGGGAAAGTAAAGACATTGAGCAATATATCAAATTTTACGATGAAGAATTTTTAACTAATGGAAAGAATAAAAAAGAATGGAAGACATATAAGGAAAAAATAAATAAAAATAAAAAATATATAAAAATTGAATTGTCTGATATACAAATTTTACCATATGGCAATAATCAATTGGGAAAATTAGCAATTGCCTTTTTCAATCAAAATTATGCTTCTAACAATTTTTCTTCAAAAGTAAAAAAGATTCTTTATTTTGTGAAAAGAAATGGAACTTGGAAAATAATTTATGAACAGACATTATAAAAATGGAAATATTTCCAGATTTTAAAGAATTTCAAAAATTAAGTAAAAAGGTAAATGTAATTCCTTTTTACATTCAATTTCTTTCTGATTTTGAAACTCCTGTTTCATCATTCTTAAAGATCGCTAAAGGAAGTTATAATTTTCTTTTTGAAAGTGCTGAACAGGAAGAAAAAATAGGTAGATATTCATTCCTTGGCACATATCCTGAAATAATAGTAAAAGGAGAAAAAAATAAAGCAATAGTCGTAAATTATACGACAGGGAAAAAAGAAGAATTTCAAAAAAGATTTCCTTTGAAGATAATTGATGAATTTTTAAAAAAATGGAAAACAATCAAAATTAAAAATCTTCCTTCTTTTACGGGCGGTTTTGTTGGGTTTGTTTCATATGATTATATCAGACAGATTGAAAAAGTGCCTGATTTAAATCAAAAAAACATCATTGTTTCTCCTGACTTTATATTTTTCTTTCCTAAAAAACTTATAATTTTTGACCATTTTAAGAGGAAAGTTTTTTTAATTACAAATGTTTTTGTTGAAAAAAAAGACAGGTTAAAAGAAACATACGAAGAAGGCAGAAATACTCTTTTAAAATTTGCAAATGAATTTCAAAAACCATTAAAAGTTGTTGAAAAAAAATATAATGATTTAGAAGAAGATTTTAAAAGCAATTTTGAAAAAAAAGAATTCATAAAAAGCGTTGAAAAAGTTAAAAAATATATATTTGAGGGAGATATAATTCAGGCAGTAATTTCTCAAAGGTGGGAAAAAGAAATTGATACAGACCCATTTAAAATCTATAGAGCATTAAGAAGTTTAAATCCATCTCCTTATATGTTTTTTCTTGAAGTAGGAGAACTAAAATTAATTGGCTCTTCTCCAGAAATACTTGTTAAACTTGAAAATAAAATTGCGATAGTAAGACCTATTGCTGGAACAAAAAAAAGACCACAAAATGAAAAAGAAGAAAAAGAACTTGAAAAAGAATTGTTAAATGATGAAAAAGAAAAGGCAGAACACATTATGCTTGTTGACCTTGGAAGAAATGACATTGGCAAGGTATGCTATCCTGGAACAATAAAAGTTACAGATTTAATGAAAATAGAAAAATATTCACATGTTATGCATATCGTTTCAAATATAGAAGGGGTTTTGATGAAAAATAAAACTCCTGTTGATTTGTTCCATTCTACCTTTCCAGCAGGGACAGTCACAGGTGCTCCTAAAATAAGAGCAATGGAGATAATAGAAGAAATGGAGAAAGTAAAAAGAGGTCCTTATGCAGGAGCAGTCGGATATTTCAGTTTACAGAAAAGTATTGATTTTTGTATAACTATAAGAACATTCATTGTAAAGGATAAAAAATTATATATTCAAGCAGGAGCAGGAATTGTTGCAGATTCAATACCTGAAAAAGAATATGAGGAAACAAAAAATAAAGCACTTGCATTAATGGAAGCATATAAATTTTCAAAAAGGATATAAAATGATACTTATGATTGATAATTATGACTCATTTGTTTATAACCTTGTCCAGTATTTTGGAGAACTTGGCGAAAAAATAATTGTTTACAGAAATGATGAAATAACAATTAAAAAAATTGAAAAATTAAAATTTAATAGTATTGTAATTTCTCCTGGGCCAAAAAGACCAGAAAATGCTGGCATATCCTGTGAAATAATAGAAAAATTTGCTGGCAAATTTCCTATTCTTGGTGTCTGTCTTGGACATCAATGTATTGGATATGTTTTTGGTGGAAAAATTACCTATGCTAAAAAACTTATGCACGGAAAGACATCTTTAATTTATCATAATGGAAAAGACATCTTTAAAAATGTAGAAAATCCTTTTATTGCAACAAGATACCATTCTCTTGTAATTGAAAGAAAAACTCTACCTGATTGTCTTGAAATAACCGCATGGACAGATGATGAGGAAATAATGGGAATAAAGCATAAAAAATATAATATTTTTGGGGTTCAATTTCATCCAGAATCAATACTAACAAAAGAGGGCAAAAAAATCTTAAAAAACTTTCTTGAAATTAAATAAATTTAAGAAATTGAATCAAGATATTTTTCAGCAAAAGATGCAGCAATCATCCCTTCGCTACAAGCAGTTATTATTTGATATAATGGCTTTTTTATTACATCTCCACAGGCAAAAATTCCAGATATATTGGTTTCCATTTTTTCATTTACAATTATAAATCCGTTTTTGTCTGTCTGTATAAGTCCATTTAAAAAATCAGTATTTGGTTTTTGACCTATAGAAATAAAAACTCCATCAACTTTTAATTCTATTTGCTTACTATCTTCTATATCTTCCAATATTAACTTTTCTACCTTTTTTTCTCCAATTATTTCCTTTACTCTTTTTGAAAGAAATATTTTAATTTTGTCATTTTTACTTACTTCATCTCGTAAATACTTTTTGGCCCTGAATGAATTCCTTCTATGAATTAAATAAACAAGTTTGGCAAATCTCGTTAAGTAAATAGCCTCTTCCAAAGCAGAATCTCCTCCTCCAACCACAGCAACATCTTTATTTATAAAAAAAGCACCATCACAAATTGCACAGTATGAGATACCTTTTCCTATAAATTCATCTTCTCCTTTTACACCAAGTTTTTTTCTTGAAGAACCAGAAGCAATTATTAAAACATTACTTTCAAAAATTTCTCCACCTTTAATCTTTACTATTTTTTTTGTTCCATTTAATTCTATTTTTTCAACATCCCCATTCTTTATTTCTCCACCAAATTTTAAAAACTGCTTTTTCATATTTTCTGATAATTCGTATCCACTTATTCCTTCCGGAAAACCAGGATAATTTTCAATATATTCAGTTAAAAGCATATTTCCACCTGTTGCAAATTTTTCAATTATAATTGTTTGTATTTTATCTCTACTTAAAAAAATACCTGCCGCTAACCCCGCAGGTCCTCCTCCAATTATTATAACTTTACTCATTTTTTTAAAAAATAAGGGGGGGATTACCCCCCCCTTTTTTATTTAATTATTCAACTTCAATTTTTACTTCTTTTTCTCTGCCTTTTTCTGATTTGGGAAGGACTATCTCAAGGACGCCATCTTTATATGTTGCCTTAACTTTTTCTTTATCTACAGCACATGGAAGTGTGAAACTCCTGGAAAAACTTCCTGTTCTTATTTCTTTTCTGTAGTAATTCTCTTTTTCTATTTTCTTTTCTTCTGTCTTTTTCCCTGATATGGTAACTGTATCTTCTGTAAGAGAAACAGAGATGTCTTTTTTATTCATACCAGGAATTTCTGCTTTAACAACTACATTATCTGCATCCTCATAGATGTCAACATCAAATGCTCCTCGTCCTTCCCAAATTTCAAAATCTTTTGAGAAAAATCTATCAATTAATTTGTCAAAATCATCTTTTAAATCAAGCATTTCTCTCACCGGATTCCATCTCCATCTTGCCAGTTCTGCCATTTTTATCACCTCCTTTCTTTGTTTTTCATTTTATTAGATGATAAAGAAAGGAGGGATGTTTCATTTTTTATATCTTATTTTTATTTTCTTTATTTGATAATAAAGGGACTTTTCAACTTTTTGTGGTATTTTTTTATTCCTATAAATTGATTTTGAGAGAAAAAGTGTCTTTTCTATTGTGTTTAAAATTGACTCACACTTTTTACAAATCTTTATATGTTCTTCAAAAATTTCTTTTTCAGTTTCTTCAATCTGTTTATCTATATAGTCTGAGATAAGTTTTATTATTTTTTCACAATTCATTTTTAATTTCCTTTATTCTTGAAATATTCTGATAATTTTTCTCTTAAATATAATCTACTTCTGTGAATTCTTGTTTTTACAGTTGGTATAGATAATGATAAAATTTCAGAAATTTCGCTAATTGAAAGTCCTTCAATATCATGCAGTATAAATATTGTTTTATACTTTGGAGGAAGAGAATTTATAGCAGAATTTAAAATTTCTTTAAGTTCTTCATTTTTGTAAAAAAAATAAGGATTGTTTGACCAATCAAAAATTTCCTTTTTGTAAATTCCATCTGATTTGTTTTTAAGTTCATCTATTGAAATTTTTTTATATTTTTCTTTTCTCAATTTCATAAGTGCAAAATTTGTTGCAATTCTATAAAGCCAAGTAGAAAAAGAAGACCTGCCTTCAAAATTTGAAAGAGATTCATATGCTTTTATGTATGTTTCTTGAAGAAGGTCTGCTGCATCTTCTTTGTTTCCAAGTATTTTTATTCCAAGATTATATATCTTGTCCTTTGTTCTGTTTACAAGCTCTTCAAATGCTTTCGTATCACCTGTTTTTGCTTTTTCAACAAGTTCAATCTCTGTCATATTTTTTATCCTTTAAAAAAGTTTATCTTATTTTTTTAAAAAAAACAAGATTTCAAATTATTTCATTAAAACTCTGATAATATTCTTGAAAAAAAGAATCTATAGGTAAAATTGACAAGGAGGAAATTTAAATTTAAAATTTTATTTGGATTTCATACGGAACTAAAACGGACAAATTTATATTTTGAAAAAAAATTAAAAGAAAGTAAAATAAAAAAGGAAAATTAAAATGAAGAAGAATTTTTTACTTATTATTTTACTTTTTCCTTTATTTACATTCCCCAATGGTAAATTACCCAAAGAGGATATAATTTACAATGAAATTAAAAAAACATTTTCTAATATATCAGAAGAAATTGTAAAGGGTATTTACACCATAGGCGAAAAGAAGATAGAAAAAGCAATACCCTTTATTTTAAGATTGTTAAACGATGAAACAATTACATGGATACAATATAATGGTGAAGGGAAATGGACAAGAATAGATAAAGAAGTTGAAGAAGCGCTTGTTAAAATTGGAGAACCTTCCCTAAAATATCTTTCTAAATTACTTGTAAAAAAAGAATATCCATATGTATTAGTTGAAGAGAAAACACAGACAAAAATAGTTTCTATTGTTTCAAGAATAACAGGAAAAATTTTTAAGACAACAACAGAATGTATAAATTTTTTAAAAGGAATAGAATAGATGGAACCGAAAGAAAGAGTTGAAGTGGTGTTAAAAAGAAAAAAACCAGATAAAATTCCCTTTACAATATATGAAAATAAATTGCCTCAATGCACTGTTGAAAGAATTTTAAGAAATAATGGTCTATGTATTGTAAAAAGAATCTCTGTATATAATGTTGTCTATCCTGATGTTAAATTTAAAACAATAACATATACAGAAGATGGAGTTACTTATACAAAAACAATAATTGAAACTCCATTTGGAGAACTTGAAACCACAAATAGAAAAACTTCATTAACAGATGATTTTACGACGTGGAAAATAACTCATATATTTAAAACACCTGACGATTACAAGAAAATTATGTTTATGGTAAAAAATGCAAAGTATTTACCTGTATATGAAAGATTTATTGAGTTAGAAAAAGAATGTGGAAATGATATTTTTTTAAGAGGATATGTTGCTGCCACACCATTACATTTAATAATGGTTGATTTTATGGGAATTGAAAAATTTTCTGAAGAATGGGCTGAAAGAAAAGATGAAATTGAAAATTTATATAAGGTGATGGTAGAAAAATTAAGAGAAATTTATCCTATTCTTGCTGAATCACCCTGCTTTGCTTTTAATTTTGGAGGAAATGAAACAGGAAATGTTATGGGTAGAGAAAGATTTGAAAAATATGTTTTACCTTTGTATTTTGAATGCGGTGAAATTTTACACAAAAAAGGTAAAGTTTTTGGACCACATCTTGATGGAAATAATAAAGTATGGGCAGATCTTATAGCAAAATCACCTATTGATTATATAGAGGCCTTCTCTCCATATCCTGATACAGATATGGAGTTTGAAGAAGGTTATAATTTATGGAAAGATAAAATATTATGGATAAATTTCCCTTCTTCTTTACATCTTACCGATGAGAAAAAAATTAAAGAGACAGTAAGCAGATTTATAGAAATATCCCGAAAAGATTACAGATTAATTATAGGAATAACTGAAGATATCCCAAAAGAAAAATGGCAGAGAAATTTACTTTATATTTCAGAGGTTATCAACGAATTTTCACTGTAATTGCCTAAAATTTGAATTCTTAGAAATATTTTTTTAATGACCTCAAAAATGGTAAAATGACTAAAGAGAAAAATGTATAAAGTATTAGCAAGGAAATATAGACCACAGAATTTTGAGGAAGTTTGCGGTCAGAAAGAAGTAGTAGAGATATTAAAAAAAGCAATTCAATTTAAAAGAATAGGACATGCTTACATTTTTTCAGGTCCAAGAGGAGTGGGAAAAACAACAATTGCAAGGATATTTGCAAAAGCATTAAATTGTATTGAAGGACCAATTCCAACTCCCTGTAATAAATGTGATAATTGCACTGAAATAACAAACAGTTCCTCTCTTGATGTTATTGAAATAGATGGTGCTTCAAATAGAGGAATTGAAGAAATAAGAAGTTTAAGAGATAATGTAAATTTATTACCTGCAAAATCAAGATTTAAAATATACATAATAGATGAAGTCCATATGTTAACAAATGAAGCATTTAATGCTTTATTAAAAACATTAGAAGAACCTCCAAGTTATATCAAATTTTTCTTTGCAACTACTGCTCCTGAAAAAATACCTCCTACAATAATTTCAAGATGTCAAAGATTCAATTTAAAACCATTAAGAAGAGAAGAAGTAAAAAGAAAAATTCTTGAAATATGTAAAATGGAAAATGTTGAAATAGAAGATAAAGCAATAGATGAAATATATGAATTTTGTGAGGGCTCTCTAAGAGATGGAATTAGCCTACTTGAACAACTTATTATATTTTCAGACGAAAAAATAAAATATACGGATGTAATAAACTTGATTGGATACCCTGAAGGAAAAAGCATAGAAAACATTTTGAAAAATATAGTAGATAGAAATTATGTAGAAAGTATTGAAATTTTTTATAAACTCATTTCAGAAGGAAAAGACCCTATTTTAATCCTTGATGGTATGCTTAAAAAAATTAAAAATTTAATTACTTTTAAATTTGGGGTTGAAAATGTTGATATAAGTGATGATTTTTTAAGTTATTTTAAAGATTTAAATATTGAAAAAATATTTGAAGGGAGCAATTATATTATTGAATTCAAAGATAGAATAAGAAGAGACAAAGAACCACTTTTAATGTGTGAAATTTTAATTCTAAAACTTATTCAATTATGGGGAAAGGAAACAATAAAAGAAAAAGAAAGTGAACTTGTCAAACAGGAATCAGAAAAAAAATCTGAACCTGTTAAAGAGGAACTGGAAACAATTTTTAATACTGTGGGTATAAAAAATGAAAAAAACCAAATAGAAGAAAAAAAAGATTATAAGGAATTTAATTGGAATGAAATTTTAAAAGAAGTTAAGAAATTAAAACCAACTTTAGAAGCAGCATTAAGAGAAGGTAAACTTGAAAAAATTGAAAATGAAAATATTTACTTAATATTTGAAAAAAAATATAATTTTCATAAATCAATGATTGAAAAACCTGCCAATAAAATAACCATAGAGAAAATAATTCTTGACTATACTGGCAAAAGTTATAAAATAATACCTGTTTTGGATGAAAATAGTAAATCAATTATTGAAAATCCAGAAGTAAAAAAAATAATAGAGTTTTTTAATGGAGAAATAATTCAAATGGAGGAATAGAATGGGAATATTAGATAATTTAAAACAATTGGCTCAATTGAAAAAACAGGCATCTCAGTTTCAAAAAATGCTTGAATCAAAAGTGGTTGAAGTTTCATCTTCCAATAATGAAATAAAACTTAAAATAAATGGAAAAATGGAGATATTAAACATTGAAATTTCTGCCGATATTCTTAAGCCAGAAAATAAAAGTTATATTGAAAAACTCATCAAAAAAACATTTTTAATGGGACAAAAAGAAGTTGAAAAAATAATAGCAGATGAAGTTAAATCAACAATTGGTTCTTTTCCTTTTTAAATATGGCATTATATCCAGAAATAATAGAAAGATTACTTGAAAAATTTCAAAAACTACCTGGTATTGGGCCTAAGAGTGCAGAGAGAATAGTTTATTATTTAACTCAAAGTTCAGATATAGATGTAATTTCTCTTGGAGAAGCAATAATTTCTTTGAAAAAAGAAGTAAAATTGTGTAAAAAATGTTTCAATTTCGCAGAAAAGGATTTATGTAATATATGTCTTGACGAAAAAAGAGAAAATATTATATGCGTTGTTGAAGAAGTAAAAGATTTAATTTCAATTGAAAAAGCAAATTTTAAAGGCAAATACCATATATTATGGGGTAGGTTATCCATGCTTGAGAATGTAAAAATTGAAAATTTAAAAATCCCTCAATTAATTGAAAGAATTAAAAATGAAAAAGTAAAAGAAATAATAATTGCAACAAATCCAACCCCTGAAGGAGAAAATACAGCCAATTACATTTCAGAAATATTAAAAAAACTTGGGGTTAAACATTCTCGCCTTGCGATTGGACTACCACTTGGCAGTGAACTTGAATTCATAGATAGTCATACACTGAAAAAAGCAATTGAAGGGAGGAAGGAATTATAAGATTTCTCTTCAATATAACATTTATTCTTTTTTCTTTTATAGGTAAGTATTTCCCAGAAAAGTTATGTTTTTTTATTGCAAGAGTTATAACTGAAATAAGATATCTATTTACACCAAAATTGAAAAGGATAATGGGAAAAAATCTTGAAATAATTTTAACTTATAGAGATAAAAAGAATTACGAAAGACAAGAAATAATGAGATATGTAAAAGAAACATATATTAACTTTGGAAAGTATATGGCAGAGTTTTTTACAATACCTAAATTAAATTACCAGAAAGTAAAAAAGAAAGTTATAGTTGAAAATATTGAATTACTTGAAGAGAAATTATTAAAAGGGAAAGGAGTAATCGTATTAACAGCTCATATAGGAAACTGGGAACTTGCAGGAATTGTTACTTCAATTTTAGGATACAAAATTTGTGCCATTGCTATACCCTATTTAACACCTAAAATTACAGAAATATACAAAAGAATAAGAGAATCCAAAGGGGTTGAGGTTATACTTACAGGTTCAAATCCAAAGAAGTTTTTGAAATTTAAAAGAGAAAATAAAATTATGGCAATTTTGG
>JAMWBY010000075.1 GCA_023818745.1 Candidatus Omnitrophota bacterium | reverse complement strand
AGAAATTTTTGATAAACTTTCTGATATTGAACAAATAAAGCAGATAAGTTTAATTTAAAAATTAAAAAATAAATTTAGTTATTCCAAGTGTAACAAGAGATACAATAATACCAGCCATCAAGACACCACCAATAATTCCTATTAAATAATTTTTAAATTTTAATTGAAAAATAACAGCAGCAAGAGTTCCAGTCCATGCACCTGTCATAGGTAAAGGAATTCCAACAAATATTAAAAGACCAATAGTTTTATAAGTATCAACAATTTTTGATCTACTTTTTGTTCTATTGACAATATAATTAGTAAATTTCTTTCCATATCTAAATTTACTAAAAAAATTTAAAAAATCTTCAAGTAAAAAATATAAAGGAATTACAGGTAATAAATTTCCTATTATTGATATAAAAAAAACATTCCAGAAAGGAATTGATTTACTTAATCCATATGGTATTGCTCCCCTTAGTTCTGAGATTGGAAGCATTGAAAGTTCAAGAGTAATTAAAATTTCTTTCATTCTTTCCATCCTTCCTTTCCTATTAAAGGAACAAATTGACATCCACCAAGATTTAACTTTTCTATTATATCTTGTCTTTTTATCACAAGGATTAAATCCTGAATAAACCTATCTCCAACAGGTATTATTAATCTACCATCTTTTTCACTCAATTGAGAAATTAAATTTTCGGGAATTGAAGGTGCAGCAGCAGTTACTATAATTCTATCAAAAGGACTATATTCTTCCCATCCAAGAGTTCCATCTCCAATTTTTATTTTTACATTATAATTAAGTTCTTTTAAAATTTTTTCTGCTCTCTTTGCAAGTTTTTCTATTCTTTCAACTGAATAAACATCGCATCCAATTTCTGCAAGAATTGCACTTTGATATCCACTTCCTGTTCCTATTTCAAGAACCTTTTCATTTCCGTTTAATTTTAAACTTTCTGTCATCAAAGCAACTATATATGGTTGGCTTATTGTTTGTCCTTCTCCTATTGAAAGAGGCCCATCTTCGTAGGCATATTCTTTTAAACTTTCAGGAACAAATTTTTCTCGTGGAACTTTTAGAAAAGCAGAGATAACTTTTTTATCTCTTATACCTCTTTTTATCAACTGCTGCTCTACCATTTGTCTTCTTAATTCTTCAAAGTTTATTTCCATTTTGTCTTTAATAATGATGGATAGAGTATAAAAATAAGCATTCTAAAAAATCTTAAAGTATCTGTTAATGGTTTTATTTTACTTTTTTCTTTTCTATATATAGTTTTAATAGGAATTGATTTTATTTTAAATCTTAACCATCCTGCTTTTATTAAAATTTCAGATTCTGTTTCAAAATGAGAAGTGTATAATTTAATTTTTTCGAGGACTTCTTTATTGATTAATCTAAATCCAGATTGTGTATCAGAAATCCATTTAAAAGAAATCAAAGATATTAAAAGAGACATTGATAAATTTGTTATTTTTCTTATAAAGGGCATGCTTTTTGAATATATATCTCTCGCTCCAATAACTATTCCCACATCTGGATTTCTTTTATATTTTTCAACAAATTTTATAGTTTCCTCAGGTAAATGTTGTCCATCTCCATCCATTGTAATTACAGCAGAAAATTTATTTTCTAAAGCATATTTAAAGCCAGTTTTTAATGCTTCTCCTTTTCCTTTACAAAATTTATGTGAAATAACCATAGCACCTTCTTTTTCTGCAAATTCTTTTGTTTTATCTATTGAGCCATCGTCAATAACAAGTATATTTTTAAAATTTTTTCTTAATTCTTTTACAATAAAACCAATTGTCTTTTCTTCATTATTACAAGGAATGATTACTAAAATATCTTCTATCATTTTATAAATTTTTTTAAATAACTCATTTTTTTAAGTTCAGGGTCCAATTTTAGAATTCTTTCTACCTCTTTTCTTGCAAGTTTTAATAATTCAATATCTTTCCTTATATCTCCTATTTTCAAAGGTGGAATTCCATGTTGTCTTGTTCCAAGTAAATCCCCAGGACCTCTTAAATCAAAATCAAGTTCTGCAACATCAAAACCACTCTCTTTTTCAATAAAACTTGATAATCTTTCATTTACCTCTTCATCTTCATTATAGACAATTAAAAAACAATAGCCAATTTCTCCACTTCTACCAACTCTTCCTCTTAACTGATGAAGTTGGGCCAGACCAAATCTTTCCGCCTGTTCAATAATTATAAAAGAAACATCTGGAATATCTATTCCTGTTTCAATAATTGTTGTAGATACAAGAAGTTTTATTTCTTTTTCTCTGAATTTTTTTAAAACATCTTTCTGAATTTCTTTTGAAAGTTTTCCATGAAGAAGTCCTATTTTAATACCAGACAATTTTTCACACAGTTCTTTATATTTTTCTTCCGCAGATTCAATATTTTCATTTTCTTTTATTGCTGGAGTTATGATAAACCCAGTTTTATTTTGAGATATCTGAAATTTTATAAAAGAATATATTTTTTCACTATCTTGTTTAGAAAATAGATAAGTTATAATCTGTCTTTGCCCTTTTGGTAAATCACCAAGAATAGAAAAATCCATATTTCCATAGAGAGTTAAAGCAACAGTTCTGGGTATTGGAGTTGCACTCATTGAAATATAATGAACATTTTTTCTTTTTTCTTTTAAAATTTCCTGCTGTCTAACCCCGAATTTATGCTGTTCATCAACAATAACAACTTTAAGATTTTTAAAATTAATTTTTTCATTTAAAATAGCATGTGTTCCAATCAAAACTTTCATTTTACCAGTTTCAATATCTTCTTTTAATTGTTCTTTCTCTTTTTCTGTTAAACTACCTGTAAGAACTCCAATAGAAATATCCTGACTTAAAAATAACTCATTCCAGTTGATAAAGTGCTGGTGTGTAAGTATTTCAGTTGGACATAAAAATACACCTTGAAAACCAATTTTTGCAAAAATCCATAAAGTAAAAATTGCTATTACTGTTTTTCCAGAACCAACTTCTCCATAAATCAACCTTCTTATCAACTTACCTCTTTTTATATCAATGATTATTTCTTTCATTATTTCTTTTTGATTTTCAGTAAGTTTAAAAGGCAGATTTTTCTCAAACTCGTCAATAAGGTTTTCATCTATTTCAAATATCAAATTTTCATCTGATTTTTGTTCAATTTTCTTTTTCCATAAAAGATTAAGTTGGAAAATAAAAAACTCTCTGAAAATTAAATAATTTCTTGCTTTTTCAAGATTAACTTCTGATACTGGAAAATGTATATTGTTAAGTGCGTGTTTGATATTTGAAATGTTTAAAACAAGCCGTCTTTCAAGAGGTAAAATTTCAGAAGGAAATTCTTTCAAATTTTTTAATAATAATTTTACAATTTTTCTGATATTTTTTTGAGAGAGTCCTTTTGTTAAAGGATATACAGGTAAAATCCAGTCAGTCCTTTTACCTTCATATTCCTCATAAAATGGATTTATTATTTCAAAATCCCTGTTAAAAATTTCAATCTTTCCATTGAAAATAAATGTTTTGCCAATTTGAAAGATATTTTTTAAATAAATTTGATTGAAGAAAATCACATACAAAATTCCAGTATTATCGCTCACTGCAATTTTAAGATATCCGGTCTTAAATGACAACTTTTTTTCTTCTCTTGCAATAACTTTCGCCTTTATTGTAACGACTTCACCTTCTTTTAACTCTATTATTTTTTTCACATTTTTTAAATTCAGATACTTTCTCGGAAAATAAAAAAGTATATCTTCTACTTTTTTGATATTCAACTTATTAAAATATTTTTCTTTTTGAGGTCCTATCCCTTTAAGATTTTTTAATGGTGTATCTAAACTTAACTTCATTTTTCATCAAAAAGAAGTTTTTCAAATTTTTTTTCAGAAAAGAACTTATAGAATTTTAGAATCCTTATGATTTCAAGTGTATGTGATTGATAAAGATTTCTCTCATCAATTTTCTCAATAAGATTAGAAATTATTGTTGGAAACAAAATTATATGTTCAATACCATTATCTTTCAGCATTTTTACAGATTCATTCCTTATATCTGGTGTTGCTGGAAGTCCTGGGACAACAAGAATTTTTTTATAATCTTTATCATCTACTAAACTTTTATAAATTTTTTCATTTGTGATTTCAAATATCTCTGAATGAAAATTTTTAATTACAGAAGGAGTAAATTTCAAGGTATGCCATGCTATAACTTTAACAATACCTTTATCTATAAAACCTATTTTTTCTTTTTCTATTACAAATTCATCTATCTCTTTACCTATCTCTTTTAAATTTTTAACGATAAGAAATCCATTTTTAACATTCACATAAAAATTGTTTAATATAAAAAATTCTTTCACAATTTCAAGCGCTGATATACTCATTTTTTCACTCAATTAAAAAACCTGAAAAATAATAACCTTTTAAAAAAATAGATATTATTGCACCAATAGCCAGATAAGGACCAAATGGAATATAATCATCTACTTTCTTTTTTTTCATCATTATCAGTATTAAACTTATTAAAACTCCTATAACTGAAGCAAAAAATAAAGTCAATAAAATTGGTTTCCATCCAAGAAAAGCACCTATCATTGCAAGCAGTTTTACATCTCCACCACCCATTGCTTCTTTCTTGAAAAGCAATTTACCAATTATGGCAAGAAAAATTAAAACTCCTCCACCAACAATTGCTCCAATAAAAGAATATAAAAAACTATTTAATCTTTCCATATTATGAATTTTAGGGAATAAAAAAGAGAAAAAAAGTCCAAGGAAAATTCCAGGTATCACAATAACATCTGAAATTAAAAATGTATCAATGTCAATAAAACTTACTATAATGAGAGAAAGGACAAAAATATCAAAAACAAAATTAAGATATGAAAGTCCGAATTTTTTATATATAATAAAAAAAAGTAACCCAGTAAGCAATTCAACAATAAAGTATCTAAAAGAAATTTTACTTTTACAGTATCTACATTTTCCTTTTAAAATTATATAACTTAAAAGAGGAATATTGTCATACCACTTTATTGGTTTATTACAGTTGGGACAGAAAGAAGATGGATAAATTATAGATTTTCCTTTTGGTAATCTATAAATACATACATTTGCAAAACTTCCAAAAATAAGACCAAGTATAAAAATAACAAATCCCATACTTATATTTTAAAATTATAAAAAATTTTATTCAAATTTTTATTTTAGTTGACATAAGTGAAATAAAATATAAAATTAAACAATATGGAAAATATTTTTATCTCTTCATGGAAACACTGTGATATTTTCGGGAAAATTGATATTGTTGTTCTTTGTCTTCTTTCCATCTATTCTTGGTATGTTATCATAGAAAAATTTTTTATAATAAGAAATGCCTATAAAAAAAATAAAATTTTTGAATCATACCTTGTTTCAAAAAAAGAAATAAAAAAAATCCCATCTCCTATTTATTCAATCTTTCATTATGTTCAATCTCTTTTAAAATATGAAAAGATGGATTTTGAAACAGCAAAGAAATATATTGAAAAGGGGTTTATAAAAGAACAGATAAATCTTGAAAGAAATCTTACTTCTCTTGCCACAATTTCAGCGGTTGCTCCTTTTTTAGGACTTCTTGGAACTGTTTGGGGTCTTTTAATCGCTTTTACAAATATGTCAATTACCGGTTCTTCCTCCATAAGAGTTGTTGCAGGTGGTGTAGCAGAAGCACTTATTACAACAGTTATAGGACTACTTGTTGCAATTCCAGCAGCAGTTGGTTATAACTATTTTAAAGATAAAGTTCAAAATTTAATGGAAGAGATGGAAGTTTTAATTCCTTTTATTGAAGAATATATTTCAATGCAATTTTTTAAGGATGAAGAAATAAAAAGAAATAAAAATGGTTTATAAAGATATAGAGTTTTATAATGTTGAAGAAATTTTTGAGAAACCAGATGGTCTTCAATTATCAAGAATTCCTGAAAGTGTAAGAGTAAAATTGAATGAAAATGCAAAGACAAGAGCGCTTATGCCAGCAGGATGTGAATTA
>JAMWBY010000011.1:704-24626 GCA_023818745.1 Candidatus Omnitrophota bacterium | reverse complement strand
ACAATCAAAAAAAACATGAATGTAAATAAATGTGGTTTTTGTGGTAAAATTATAGATGGAATTTTTAAATAAAGGGGGGAAAAATGAATAAATATAAAATTTTTTATGTTTTATTATCTTTTTTTCTTTGCTTATTTAAATGTTTTTCTATTGAAAAATTTGGATATAAATTTACACCTGAAAAAGATGTTTATCTTTTTGTTCAGGGAAATGGGTATTTTGTTCAACCACAATTTATAATATCATCTGGAAATATGCTTTATTTTGCTGCACAGGACTTTACAAAAAATAGAGAACTCCTTGTAAAAAAAGTAAAAGAAGTAAATGTTATTAAAGATGAGGAAAAGAGAAAAGTTATAATGGCAGCATATTTTCTTGGGGATGATAAAAAAATTTATAATGAATATGAACTTATACTTTTTCTTGAAATAAGGGAAGAGTTTCCATTTTTAGCAATTTATTCAAAATTTTTATATAAAGGTGATGGAGTAGTAGAATGTGGGATAAATTGGGGCATGGAGAGTGCTTATGAACCATACAAATATTATACTATCCCTCAAAAAGATAAAATTGCAACTTATAAACTTGAAAAAACAAAAAAAACTAAAATAGGACAGGCAAACTGGATATTTGCAAATACAGGTGAAGGAAAAGGTGGTGGATTAATTGCTCCGGCAGTTATTCTGGGAAGAGGAGAAGATTTTATTTTTATAAATAGTGTTCCTCCAAAAAAGAAAATTTCCCAAAAAGAATCAATTGATGTTTTTATGATTTTTATGCCAATTGAAAAAAATTTTAAAATTCTTGAACAACTTTATGAAAAAGTTAAAAATATAAAATGGGAATATTAAAAAAGGAGGGGGAAATGGCTCTAACAGAAGAAGAAAAAAACAGAATTATAGAAGAGGAAAAATTAAGAGTGAAGACAAGATTAAAGTATGAACAAAAATCGTCAGGACTTGCTGGTGTTTTATCAAGTATATGTCCAGGACTTGGGCAAATATACAACGGAAGTCTTAGAAAAGCAATTTTAATAGGATTACTCATTATCATCAGTATTATTATGCTTTCTTTAGGTATTACTTTTCAAATTAAAGGAGTGCCTGCTGGAAAAGGAAAAACATCTTCAATACAAGAGGAAAAAGAATTTCAAATCACAGAAGAAGGAGTTGTAATAGAAAAATCAGAAAAAGAAGAAGAAAAAATTCCTCAAAAAAAACCAAAGTCGCCTTATTTACTCACAATTTTAGGTGTAATGGGACTTTGTTATGGTTGGAATTATGCAATTAGAGATGCAATAGAAACAGCAAAAAAGTTGAATGAAGAAGTTTTGAAAAACCTATAAATTATTAAGTTTGAATATTAAAGAACCAAGTTCAGAAGCCATATCCACATAACTTACAAAAATTTTCTTTGGTAAATTTAAAGTTGTTGGTGCAAAATTTAAAACACCTTTAATCCCTGATTTTACCATATATTCCGCAACTTTTTGTGCCTTATTTGCTGGAACACATATAATTCCAACAAGTATTTTTTCCTCTTTTAAAATTTCTTCCATTTTCTCAATATCTTTAACTTCAATACCTTCAATTATCTTTCCAATCTTTTTAGGGTCATTATCAAAAGCATAAGAAATTTCAATATTCAAAGCAGAGAATCCTTTATATCTAATAAGTGCTGAACCCAATCTTCCAACTCCAACAAGTATAACTTTAACTTTTTTATCAATACCAATAATTTTTTCAAGTGTATAGATAAGTTTATCTACATCATACCCAACTCCTCTTTTCCCAAATGTTCCAAAATAAGAAATGTCTTTTCTAAATTGGTCAGGCAAGATATTTAAAGAAAAACATATTTCTTTTGATGAAGCGATTTTCTTCTCTTGTTTTTTTAAATTAAGCAAATTTCTTAAATAAACAGGTAATCTTCTTATTGTATCATCAGGAATATATTTGTTTTTCACCTTGATTTTCCTCCAGAAATATTTATAGTTGTGCCTGTAATATAACTTGCAAGATCAGATATTAAAAAACAAACAAGATTTGCAACTTCTTCAAGAGTTCCAACCCTTTTTAAAGGAATAGATATCTTCTCATACGATTTTTTCAATTCTTCTACTGTTATCCCTCTTGTATAAGCAAGTTCTTTCTCATATTCAAAATTTCTCAAAGAGGTAGGTTCAAGAATTCCAGGAGCGACTCCAACAACTCTTATATTATATTTCCCAAGTTCTTTTGCCCAACTTCTTGTAAATGAATAAATTCCTGCTTTTGTTGCTGCATAAACACTTTGACCTTCTGACCCTTCAAGTCCTGATTCAGAAGAAATATTTATTATAACTCCTTTTTGTCTTTTTATCATCACCCTTGCAACTTCCTGGGCACATAACAAATAACCTTTCATATTAATATTTACCATCTTATCAAAAATCTCTTCTGTTATTTCTTCCTTTCCAAGAGGGTCTACAAGAAGACGAGGAATAAGGATACCTGCATTATTAACAAGATAATCTATTTTCCCAAAAATTTCCTCACTTTTTTTAACAAGATTTTCTACTTCCTTCTTATTTGAAACATCCACTTTCAAAAAATTCACTTTTTCTTTATAAATCTCAAATTCCTCAAGTGTTTTTTCTGCTTCTTTTTCATTTATATCAGCAATAAAAACTTTTCCATCACATTCAAGAATTTTTTTTGTAATTGCTTTACCAAGACCACTTGCTCCACCTGTTACAATTCCAGAAAATTTACTTAAATCAATAATAACCATAATTTGACTCTTTTTTTATATAATATATCATTATAATTAGTTTTTAACAAGGAGAAAAGGATGAAAAAGGCAATAGGTATAGATATTGGTGGAACTTATATAAAATCAGGACTTGTTGATGAAAATGGTAAAATAATAAATAAACAACAATTGCCAACCCTTGCTGAAAAAAATGATAAAGAAATTGTACTTGCCCAGATAGAGAAAAGTATTGAATTTGCTTTTGAATCTGATATTGAAGGAATTGGAATTGGAACCCCAGGGATTGTAGATAACGAAGGAGTTGTTTATGAAGCACCAAATCTACCTGGATGGCATAATCTTAATTTAAAAAAATTAATTGAAGATAAATTTAAAAAGAAAGTTGTTGTTGAAAATGATGTAAATACAATTGCCTGGGGAGAATATCTTTTTGGCGCAGGAAGAGGAAGCAATACAATGATATGCATAACTCTTGGAACAGGTCTTGGTGGAGGAATTGTTAAGGATGGAAAACTTTTAAGGGGTGGCAAATATTCAGCAATTGAAATAGGTCATATCCCGATTGATTATAAAGGACCAAGATGCAAATGTGGAAATTATGGATGTATTGAAAGATTTGTTGGAAGAGATTACATAGTTGAAAGAGCTGTAAATGGAATAAAAAGGGGAGAAAAAACAAAAATTTATGAACTTGTTAATGGTGACTTAAGTAAAATAACTCCAAAAACAATTTCTGATGCCTATAATCTCGGAGATAAATTTGCTGAAAGTATATGGATAGATGTTGGAGTATGTCTTGGTGCTATGTTTTCAGGACTTGTAAACCTTTTAAACCCGGATTTAATTGTAATAGGTGGCGGTATTTCTCAAGCAGGAAAGATTTTATTTGAAACAATTGAAAAAACTATAAAAGAAAGAGCAATGAAAATTTTATCAGAAAATTTAAAAATTGTTCCTGCTGGTCTTGGAGTGGATGCTGGAATAGTTGCAGCCGCTTCTTTAATTTTTCAAAAATGAGAATAATATTTTTTGGAAGTGATATTTTTGGTCTACCATCTCTTGAAACATTGAAAAGAAGTTTTGAACTTGTTGCTGTTGTAAGTAGTGTTGATAAACCAAAAGGAAGAGGGCTTAAAATATCACCAAATCCAATAAAAGAATGGGCAATACTGAATAATATTACGATATTTCAACCTGAAAAATTTGATGATAATTTTATCAACATAATTTCTTCACTTTCACCTGATTTAATTGTCTTGATTTCTTATGGAAAAATTCTACCTTCTTTGATTTTAAATATTCCTAAAATTGCATCAATCAATGTGCATCCATCGCTTTTACCGAAATATAGAGGACCTGCTCCAATTGAATGGGCTTTGATTAATGGAGAAACTAAAACAGGAATAACCATAATAAAAATGGATGAAAAAATTGACACAGGAAAAATTATTATTCAAAAAGAGATTGAGATTTTACCATCTGATGATGCATTTACATTAAAAAATAAACTTTCTCAATTAGCAAAAGATATTTTAATTGAAGGAATTGAAACTTTTATAAAATACCGAAAAACCTATCCTCAAATAGGACACGTCTCTTATGCTCGGAAATTAAAGAAAAAAGATGGTTTGATAAAATGGGAAAATTCTGCAGAAAAAATACACAATCTTGTAAGAGGAGTTATAATATGGCCTACTGCTTATACTTACCTTTCAATAAATTCAACAAAAAAACTTATCAAAATTTACAAAACAGAAATAGGTAATAAAGAAGGAAAGTTTGCTAAAGCAGGAGAAATAATAAAAATAGAAAAAGATTATATAGAGGTCGCTTGTGGAAATGGAACAATAAAAATAAAAGAATTACAAATAGAAGGAAAAAAGAGAATGACAGTATCCCAGTTTTTATGTGGATATAGAAACAAAATAAAAATTCCTTTTTTTCTTTCTCCTTTTTATAAACTTATCTAATTAAATCTCTGTATTTATTTTCCCGGTATTAAAAACTTCCAAATAGGTCTATCTGTCTTTGTTCCTGCAATTTTCTGAAAACTCCTAAATAATTCATCTATTTTTGTATCTATTAACAAAATATCTGGTGCCATTGGATTTGCAGCAAAATATATAACTTTACCATTTCCATAATTTTTTTCAAATATCGCACCTTTACCATTAACAAATTCTCCTAATACCTTTACCTCTGAACCAGAGATTTTAACTGAATATGCCTCATGAATTTTCTCATAAATACTGCTCTTTCTTTTAAATAAAATTTCGCTTTCATTTACTCCTTCAATCCCTCTTATCTTAAATTTATCTACTTCAAATGAAGTTTTATTATCAACCTTTACTCCTGTTATATCTTCTCTATAATTTGCAAGTGAACTTCCATCTATATTGTATTCAAAGGTAAGTGGATCTGTAATAACCAAAATTCCTCCGTTCTTTACATAATCTACTATTTTCCCAATTACCTTTTTTGTCATATATTTCCCACATGGTAAATAAACTATTTTATATTTTTTTAAATCTTTTTCATCTCTTTCCAATTGTCTATCCGAAACAAATTCAAACCAAACTCCTATTTTCTCTCCAAGTATTGAGTATACTGTATAAATTTCATCTCCTGAATGATTTTCTCCCTGGACATTCTTTGCTGTTTCTGAATCTAAACTTACAAGTTTTTTAAACCCAATGATAAAATTTTTGTAATTCAGATAGATTTTAAAATTTTTTCGTAGGAAAGTTTTTCCTGTTCTTTATAAAGGGATGTTCTTTTCAATAGTTCATCAAAATCAATAAGGTGTGCGTCAAAATCAGGCCCATCAACACAGGCAAATTTTGTTTTTCTATCACAACTTACTCTACATACACCACACATTCCTGTTCCATCTATCATTATTGGATTTAAACTTGCTATTGTTTTTGTATTATATCTTTTTGTAATTTCAGCAACTTTTTTCATCATTAAAATAGGGCCTGCTGTTAGAACCAAATCAAATTTTTCTCCTTTTTCAAATAATCTTTCAAGAATCCCTGTATTAAATCCTTTTTCACCATAACTTCCATCATCTGTTGAAATGTAAAGATTATCACTTATTTGCCTCATTTCATCTTCAAGGATTATTAAATTTTTAGTTCTTGCTCCAATTATTGTTGTTATTTTATTCCCTTTTTCTTTAAATTCCTTTCCCATCCAGAAAACAAAAGCAGCCCCTACTCCACCTACTATAATACAAACATGTCCATAATTTTTTATTTCAGTAGGATTTCCAAGTGGTCCAACAATATCAAGAATTTCTTGTCCCTCTTCTAAAAGTCCAAGTTTTGTAGTTGTAGTTCCTACCTCCTGAAAAATTAATGTTATCGTTCCTTTCTCTTTATCAACACCTGCAATTGTAAGTGGTATCCTTTCTCCTTTTTCGTCAACTCTCAAAACAATAAACTGTCCTGGAAGTGCTTTTTTTGAAATCAATTCTGCTTCTACTTCTATTCTTTTTATCTTTTCTGCAAGAATTTCTTTTTTAATTATTTTGTTCATTTCGGTTTCTCCCATTTTAATAAATCCATAACACTGCTTAAAGTTCCACCATCAATTATTTCTTTTCTTATTCTATTTTCTCTTTCAAGAACATCCATAGCCCTATTTGTAATTTCAACAATTTTTTCTTTTGGTATTACAACAACTCCATCTAAATCTCCTACTATCCAGTCACCCGGGAAAATTAACTGAGTTCCTATTTTTAAAGGAACATTTATTTCTCCAAAACCTTTGGGTTCTCCTGCTTGTGGTGTTATAATTTTTGCAAAGACAGGAAATTTAAGTTTTATTATCTCTTCTATATCTCTCACTGCTCCATAAATAACAACTCCTTCAAGTTTTTTTATAATTGCACTATTTGTTGCAAGTTCTCCCCAGCAAGCAGGACCAACTCCGCCTGAATCAATTACAATAATATCTCCTTGTTCTGCTATGTCTATTGCCTCAACAGGTTTTGCCCAATCCCCTGGATAAGTTCTCACAGTTATACATTTACCCACAACCTTAAATTTTTCTTTTAATATTGGTTTTACTCCTTTAATCCAACCTGCTCTATGTAAAGCATCTGAAATGTTTGCTGTTGAAACTTTTTTTAAAATTTCTTTAACATTTTCTAAATTAACTCTTTTATATAAATCTGTTTTAACAGGTATTTTTGTTGAAATTGCTTTTTTTATATCTAAAACTGATTTTTTTGGATCAACTGATTTAGTGACTGCTCCACCTATAACTAAGATTGAAGCACCTGAATTAATTGCGTCAACAACATTTTCTGAATTTAATCCACCTGCAATTGCTACAGGTATATTGACATTTTTAACCACTTCTTTTAAAAAATCAAAGGAAATTTTACCTGTCATCTGTTCATCTATCGGAATATGAACCCCTATGTAATTTGCACCAAGTTTTTCTACCTTTTTTGCTCTTTCTATATTTGCTGCTTCTTCCATTAAATCAACCATAACTTCTCCACCATAATTTTTACATACTTCAACACACTCTTTAATTGTCTGGTCTGATGCATTTCCCATAACAACTACAATATTTGCTCCTGCTTTAAAAGCCAGTTCACTTTCAATTCTACCTGTATCCATAATTTTCATATCTGCAACTATTTTTTTATCTGGAAAAAGTTTTCTTATCTTTCTTATTATTTCAACTCCACAAGATTTTACCAAAGGAGTTCCTACTTCTATCCAATCAATCCCTTCTTCAACCGCTTCCTTTGCAAGTTTTAAAGCCCTATGTTCATCAACAAAATCAAGTGCAAGTTGTATCACAGGATATTTTTCTTTCATTCTACTCTCCTTGCAATCATTATAAATCCAGTATGTCCTCTCATTAAATCTGTTGGTCTTGCTCTTTTCTCATCCACAATCCATTTTCTTTCAAGAATTTCAAAAACATTTATATCAATAAATCCATCTAATTCCTCAATAAATTTTTTTATTTGTATTATTTGTGGATTATAGTTTACTAAAATTCCACCGATTTTCAAATATTTTAATAAATTTTTTGCTTTCCATGGTTCTGGTAAATCAAAAAACATTTTATCAGCCCATTTTTCTTCAACATTAAGTTTAAACTTTTCATTGTAAACATCACCATTAAAAAATTCAACATTTCCTGGTATTTCTCCAAAATAATTTTCTACATTTTTTTCAGCAATTTCTCTAAACTCTTGGTTTCTTTCAATTGTTATAACCTTCCCCTTTTTTACTCTTGACAGAATCCCTATTAATAAAGACCCTGAACCTGTTCCTGTTTCAATTACATTATCTGTTTCTTTGATGTCTGAATAAAAAAGAATTATTGCTACATCTTTTGGATAAATTATCTGTGTTTTTCTTTTTATCTTTAAAATAAATTCAGAAATAGTTGGTTTTAAAAAATAAAAAATTTTTTTATTTACTTGGCTTATTTCAACTTCATTTTTGAATTCAGGAATTTCAATATTTCCAAAATGAGTAGAAAATTTTTTTAAATTATTATCTATAAGCCACTTCTTCCCTTCGCAATAAACAAGAATTTTTTTTATTTTTCCCATTTTTAGAGGCAAGTCCATCCGCCATCTATTAAAATTATACTTCCTGTAATAAAAGGACATGCATCTGATGCAAGAAAAACAGCCAGAGGTCCTATTTCTTCTGGTTCGCCTATTCTTCCGATAGGCAATCTTTCTAAAAAATAGTTTTTTATTTCTGGATTTTTAAATATTTCTTTATTTATATCTGTGTTAAATGGACCAGGACATATGCAATTAACAGTAATATTATATTTTGCCCACTCAACTGCAAGAGTTTTTGTTAACTGTATAACTGCTGCCTTTGTAGAAGCATAAATACTTCTTCCAGGTAACGTAACAAAACTTAAAATTGAGCCAATTGTAATAATTCTTCCGTATCTTCTTTCTATCATATGTTTCCCTGTTTCAATACACGCAACCCATGTTCCAAAAAAATTTGTATCAAAAATTTCTTTATATTCTTCCTCTGTAACTTGTTCAGCATTTTTTCTGATATTAATTCCAGCAGAAGTTACAAGAATATCAATTTTACCAAATTTTTCAATTGTCTCTTTGACAAAATTTTTTGTGTCTTTTCTGCTTCTTACATCTCCTTTAATAAAAATTGCCTTTTGTCCTGTTTTTTCTATTATCTCCTTTGCCAATCTTTCACCTGCTTTTCTATCTCTTCCAACAATAGAAACATCTGCACCTGAATCAGCAAGTGATTTTGCTATTTCTTTACCAAGTCCCTTTGTTCCTCCTGTTATAAGTGCAGATTTCCCTTTCAAAGAAAATTTTTGCAAAATTCTCATTTTCTATATTTTTTCCTGTTTTTATAAATAAGAGTTATTATATTCAATCCATTTTCTCTTTTATAATCAAAAAAATCAACCATTTCATTTATCAAATGTAGTCCAATTCCATAATCAGAATTTTCTGACTCATAACTTAAAGGATTAAAAGGGGTTCCATCATCAATTATCTCAATTTTTATGTTATCGTCTATATCCTGCCATGAAACTTTAATAATATTAGGTTCATTTATACCACAGTTAACTATTCCGCTACAAATCTCATCAACAGTTAACATTATTTCCCATGTTTTTTTAAACCCAACATTTTTAAGCATACATTTTTTTTGAATAAAACTTGAAATTAATTCAAGCCCTCCATAACTTGCTTCAACAACTATATAATCAACTTTTTTTTCCATTACTTAAAAATTTTAAATATATTTTTTCAATTTCGTCAACCATTTTTTCTACAGGAAACAATTTTTTTATCAAATTTTGTCCCTCTATTCCCATTTTACTGGCAATTTCAAAATTTTCAAGAAGATAAATAATTTTTTCTTTTAACACTTTTACATTTCCAGGCGGAACAATAAAACCTGTTTTCCCATTTATAACAACTTCTTTAGTCCCATCAATGTCAAATGCAACAACAGGTTTTCCACCAGCAAGTCCTTGAGCAACCGATTTTGGTAATCCTTCTCTTAAACTTGTATGAACTAAAATATCCATAATGGCAACATGTTCTGGAATTTTCTCTGGCGAAATAAGTCCTGTAAAGATTATTTTATCATATATTCCATGTTTTTTAGCATAATTTTCAAGTTGTTCTCTTAAAATCCCATCTCCCACAAGCAAAAGTTTTACATCAGGGTATTTTTTTGAAATATCTCTAAATGCTTCAAGAAGGAAATTATGTCCTTTAAGATAAAATAATCTTCCAATCATTCCTATAACTTTTTCATCTTTTCTTATACCATACTTTTCTCTTAAAATTTCTCTTTTTTCAAAACAAGTGTTAATATATTTTTCAACTTCAAATCCGCTATAAATAACTGTATAGTCATCTTCATTTCCTATGCCTGCTTTTATTGATTTTTCTTTCATAACTTCACCAACACATATAAAATGGTCTGTAAAATAGTATGCTATCTTTTCAGCAACAATATATATAAAATTTAAAATTTTATTCTGGTATTGATGAAATGGAAGCCCATGAATTGTATGAATTACAATTGTAGAAGAATAGGCAAGTTTTGCAGATATTCTACCCAATATTCCTGCTTTTGCACTGTGAGTATGGACTATATCATATTTATTTTTTCGGAAAATAAAAAAAAGTTTTACAAAAGCAATTATGTCATAAAATGGATTGATATTTCTTACAAGTTCTTTTACAATAATAAGAGGTATTCCTTTCTGTTGTACTTTTTTTTCAAGAGTTCCTTCAGGACCTTTTGTTTTTCCTGTTATTAAATCAACTTTATAACCTTTTTTGATTAAGCCCTCAACTGTAAATATTGTATTTTCCTGTGCTCCCCCAACAACAAGTCGTGTGATAATATGACATATTTTCATATATTTATTTTACATGATTTGATTTTAAAAAAGAAATTTTATTTATTTTATCTCACCTCACAAATTTCTACATATTTTTTCATTATTCCTTTTATTATTTCAAATTCTTGATCAGTATATGTGGTTTCCTTTTCAAATTCTGAATTTACAAGTTTTGAAGGAATAAATTTTTGCAGATAATATTTCTTGGCTCCTTTAATTTGTTTTCCAATTTCTTCAAAATCTTCAATTAAAATCTGTTTTTTAACAACAGTTGTTCTGAATTCATAGTCAATACTGAAATCTTTTATTAAATCAATAGATTTTTTTATTTTTTCAATATCCACCTTAACTCCTATTATTTCCTCATATTTTTCAAAAGGTCCTTTTAAATCTATAGAAATATAATCAATTAATTTTTCTTTCAAAAGTTTTTCTATAATATCTGGATTAGAACCATTGGTATCAAATTTAACTTTAAATCCTCTCTTTTTAATTTCATTTATAAAATCAATTATATCTAACTGAATTGATGGTTCTCCACCTGTAATGCAAACACCTTCAAGATATTTCTTTCTTCTATCTAAAAAATCGAAAAACTCTTCTTCAACAATAGTAGTTTCAAATTTTTCAGGCAAGACTAATTCTGGATTATGGCAGTAATGACATCTAAAATTACATCCCTGAGTAAAAACAATACAACTAATTAACCCTGGAAATTCTAATAAGGATGTTTTCTGAATCGCTCCTATTTTCATTTTAGAACAAACTTTTTTCTTAATTTAAATTCTTCAAACTTACCTTTATTCCATTGACTTACAGGTCTTAAATATCCAACAATTCTTGAATATACCTCTGTATTTTTTCCACATTTAGGACAGTTAAAGTATTCTCCACTCATATAACCATCTTCAGGACATACACTGAAAGTAGGTGTTATTGTAAAATAAGGTAATATGAAATTTTCACATATTGTTTTAATAAGTTTTTTAATTCCTTCTTTTGAATTTATTCTTTCTCCAACAAATATATGAACAACTGTTCCACCTGTATATAATGATTGCAATTTGTCTTGTTTTTCAAGAACTTCAAATATATCATCAGTGTAATTAACAGGTAGATGTGTAGAATTTGTATAAAATGGTTCAGCCCCTCTCTTATATTCTACTTCATTTGCAACTATAATATCAGGATATTTATTTTTATCAATTTTTGCTAAGCGATAACTTGTCCCTTCTCCAGGAGTTGCTTCAAGATTATAATTATTACCTGTAATTTCCTGAAATTTTATTAATTTTTCTCTCATAAACTCCATTATTTCCAATGCAAAATTAATGCCTTCATCACTGCCTATATCTTTTCCAAAAAGATTTAAACATCCTTCATTCATTCCTATAATACCTATTGTTGAAAAATGATTTTTCCAGTATTTTCCAAATCTTTCCTTAACATTTCTCAAATAAAATTTTGAATATGGATAAAGACCTTCATCAGTAAATCTTTCAAGAATTTTTCTTTTTATTTCTAAACTCTCTTTCGCAAGTTCCATTAAATCAGATAGTCTACTCTTAAATTCTTCCTTTGTTTTTGATAAATATCCAATTCTTGGCAAATTAATAGTTACAACTCCAATACTACCAGTTTGAGGATTTGCTCCAAAAAGTCCGCCACCTCTTTTCTTCAATTCATTTAATTGTAATCTTAATCTACAGCACATGCTTCTTACATCATCTGGTTTTAAATCAGAATTTATAAAATTGGAAAAATAAGGGATACCATATTTACCAGTCATTTCCCATAATCCATCCAGAATATCATTCCCCCAGTCAAAATCTTTTGTTATATTATATGTTGGAATTGGAAAAGTAAAAACTCTTCCTTTCGCATCTCCTTCAAGCATTACTTCAAAAAATGCTTTATTTATCATATCCATTTCTTTTTGAAATTCGCTATAAGGAACATTATGAATTTTGCCTCCGACTATAATTGGTTGATTTTTATAAATATCTGGAACTTTTAAATCAAAAGTCAAATTGGTGAAAGGTGTCTGAAAACCTGTTCTTGTTGGAACATTTAGGTTGAAAAGAAATTCCTGTATTGCTTGTTTTACATCTTTATAACTTAATCCATCATATCTTACAAAAGGAGCCAATAGCGTATCAAAATTTGAAAAAGCCTGCGCTCCTGCTGCTTCACCCTGGAGAGTATAAAAGAAATTGACAATCTGACCAAGTGCAGAGCCAAAATGTTTTGCAGGACTACTTTCAACCTTTCCTTCTGCACCTTTAAATCCAGTTAATAATAAATCTTGTAAATCCCAACCAACACAGTAAACAGAAAGACACCCCAGGTCATGAATATGAAAATCACCTTCAATATACGCCTTTCTTATTTCAGGTGGATAGATACTATTAAGCCAGTATGTCTTTGTTATCTCTGAAGAAACATAATTATTCAATCCCTGAAGAGAAAAACTCATATTACTATTTTCTTTAATACGCCAATCCAACTGATTCAAATACTGGTCAACAAGTTCAAGATTTGCTTTTGTCCTTATTTCTCTTATTCTGGCGTGCTGTTCCCTATATATTATATATGCCTTTGCTGTTTTCTTATAGGGAGAATGAAGAAGAACCTCTTCAACAATATCCTGAATTTCTTCAACTGTCGGAATCCTATCTTTTATTAATTCTAAAGCAAGGTCAAGAACTTTTATAGTCAGTTTTTTAGCAATATCAATTCCAAATTCTCCTGTGGCACTGCCTGCTTTATAAATTGCATTTGTTATTTTTGTTGAGTCAAAATCAACTATTCTTCCATCTCTTTTAACTATTTTTTCAAACATTCTCACCTCCTATTTTTTTAATTTCTTCTAAAAACTGGTCTATATCTTTAAATTCCTGATAAACAGAGGCAAATCTTATATAAGCAACTTTATCTATTTTTTTTAACTTTCTTATAACAAATTTCCCTATTTCTTTTGAACTTACTTCATCTTCATATTTCTGTCGTAATTGAGTTTCTATATCCTCAACAATTTTATCTATTTTTTCTATACTCACAGGCCTCTTTTCACATGCCTTTTGAATCCCTATAAACAACTTTTCCCTATTAAATTTTTCTCTTCTTCCGTCTTTTTTAACTACAATAAGTGGTTTCAACTCAATTTCTTCATAGGTTGTATATCTTTTTTTACATTTAAGACACATCCTCCTTCTTCTTATTAAAAGACCTCCTTCTACTTCTCTTGAGTCAATTACTCTATCTTTTACATAACCACAAAAAGGGCATTTCATATCAATATATTGTATAATTCACATTTTAAAATATCTATATCTTGTATTATTAAATTTAACAGAATATTTTTTTTTGTCAAGTAAATTTTTTTAATGTTAAATAAAAAATATGAAAGAGGCAATAAAAGAAGTTGCAAAAACTTTAGGATTTGATTTAATAGGTTTTTCTGAATGTAAAGAAGTAGAAGAAGAATTTAAAGAATTTTATCTAAACTGGATAAAAAACAATTATAATGGAGAATTGAAATATCTTGAAAAAAATCTTGAAAAAAAATTTAATCCTAAAGAAATTTTACCTTCTGGTCAAACAGTAATATCCTTAGGTATTAATTATTATTCAAAAATTCCACATAGTTGTTTATTTCCAAGATATTTAACAAAAATTGACTATCATAAATTCATAAAAAATTTATTAAAGGAGTTTGTTAAAAAATTAAAAAATTTAATCGGAAATTTTGAATATAGATTTTTTGTTGATACAGGGCCAGTATTAGAAAAATACTGGGCAAGAAAATCAGGAATTGGATTTATGGGCAAAAATTCTTTAATAATTAACCCGGATTTTGGTTCATTCATATTTTTATCTGAAATAATAATTGATAAGGAAATAGAACCTGATAAAGAAATAGAAAATTTGTGTAAAAATTGCAAAAAATGTATTAATAGTTGCCCTACGGAAGCAATTGTGTCCAATGGAATCATAGATGTAAGAAAATGCATTTCATATCTAACAATTGAAAAAAATAAAATATCAGAAGCAGAAAAAAATTTAATTAAAAAGGGAAATAAAATTTTTGGATGTGAAATATGTCAGGAAGTATGTCAATTTAACCAAAATTTAAAAGAAACGGAAAAAGAAAATTTAAAAATCTCTGAATTTCTAAAAAATTTAAAACTTGAAGAGTTTAAAAAACTATCATCTTATGAATTAAAAAGAATTTTTGTAGGAACAACTTTTGAGAGAAAATTAAAATTTTTTGACAAAAATTTTTTTTTATGAAAAAATATAAACTTAATGAAATATTTTCAAAAAGATATTGAGACAATAAAAGAAAGTGAATTAAAGGAACTCCAACTCGAACGAATTAAAAGAATTTTTAATTATGTAAAAGAAAAAATCCCCTTCTATCAAACCCTTTATAAAAATATAAAAAGGATAAATTCATTTTCTGATTTTACAAATTTGCCTTTTACAGTTAAAAACAACTTAAGAGATACTTATCCTTTCAAAATGTTTAGTGTTCCAATTTCTGAAGTTATTGAAATACATGCTTCCTCAGGAACTACAGGAAAATTAACCGTTGTTGGATACACAAAAAATGATATTGGGGTCTGGTCTGAAGTTATGGCGAGAAGTTTGGTCTGTGCAGGAGTTAAAAAAGGAGATATTATTCATAACTCATATGGATACGGACTTTTTACAGGTGGGCTTGGAGTTCATTATGGTGCTTTAAAACTTGGAGTAACAGTTATTCCTGTATCTGCAGGTGGAACTCAAAGACAACTTATGATAATTCAGGACTTCAAAAGCACTGTTTTAACCTGTACCCCATCTTATTCCTTATATATGGCAGAAGAAGCAAAAGCAATGGGTATTGACCCGAGAAAAACAACAATAAGAGTTGGAATCCTTGGAGCAGAACCATGGACAGAAGGGATGAGAAAACAAATTGAAAAACAATGGAATATGATTGCTATTGATATATATGGACTTTCTGAGATAATAGGTCCTGGTGTTGCTATAGAATGTGAAGGAAAAGATGGTTTACATGTCTGGGCAGACCATTTTTTACCTGAAGTTATTAATCCAGAGACAGGAGAAGTTCTTGAAGAAGGAGAAGAAGGAGAACTTGTATTGACTACATTGACAAAAGAAGCACTTCCAATGATAAGATATAGAACAGGTGATATAGTTAAACTTACAAATTCTGTCTGCCCTCATTGCAAAAGAACAATGCCAAGAATAAGTAAAATTAAGGGAAGAATTGATGATATGTTAATTATAAGAGGTATAAATGTATTCCCATCTCAAATAGAAACTGTTTTAACAAAAATTCCAGAAGTCGCTCCTCATTATCAAATTGTAGTTTCAAGAGAAAAACATCTTGATAAACTTGAAGTAAGGGTTGAAGTGACTGAAAAAACATTTTCAGATGAAATAAAAAAACTTGAAGAATTACAAAGGAAAATAGAGAAAGAAATTTCAGGAGTTCTTGGACTTTCTGTTTCTGTTAAACTTGTTGAACCAAAAAGTATTGAAAGAAGTATGGGTAAAGCCAAAAGAGTTATTGATTTAAGAAAAGAGTTAAAGGGAAAAGCATAAAAATGTCTATAAAACAATTGTCAATTTTTCTTGAAAATCGTCTTGGAAGATTAAATGAAGTGGTATCATTCCTTGGGGAAAATAAAATAAATATAAGGGCTCTCTCACTCGCAGATAAGGCAGATTATGGAATTTTAAGATTGATAGTTAACAATACAAAAAAAGCATTAAAAATTTTAAAAGAAAACAATTTTTCAGTAAATGAAACAGATGTAATTGCAGTTGAGGTAGAAGATACTCCTGGTGGGCTTGCAAAAATTCTTGGATATCTTGTTAAAGAAAAAATAAGTGTGGAATATATATATGCTTTTGTTGAAAAATTGAATAAAAAAGCAGTAGTCGTTATAAGAGTTGAAAATATTAAAAAAGCAGAAAAAATTTTAAAGAAAAATAAAGTAAGGTTATTAAAAGAAACAGATATTAAAAAACTATAAAAAAGGAGAAAAATGTTTGGACTTCCTTTTTCAACTTTTTTAACATTTTTTATTTTAAGCCCTTTGATTATAATTTTTTTACTTCTTATTTGGGCAATAAAATTTAAATAAAAAAGGAGAAAAAAGTGGCAAAATTTATAATTATTTTTCTGTATCTTTTGTTTATGCTTTATATAGGTGCAATTGCAAGTAGGAAAATTAAAAATGCTTCTGATTATATAGTTGCTGGAAAATCATTGGGCTTTTGGATTTTTGTTATGTTAATTTTGGGCTCAACTACAAGCGGTATGACAATTCTTGGAGTTACAGGACTTGGATTTGTCGCTGGATGGCCAAGTTTCTGGGAGCAAATATTTGTTCCTTTAACATGTGCAATAGCAATTACACTTTATGGATATAAAATATATTCTGTATGTAAAGAAAAAAATTTTTTAACCTTGCAAGATTATTTATCTTATAGATTTGAAAGTGATGTTGGGGTCAGATTTATTTCTTCACTTGCTGTTGTTGTAACCTCTTTGATTTATCTTATTGGACAATATACAGCAATATCAATAGTTTTAAAATGGGCTCTTGGGATAAGTCAATTACAGGCGTTAACTATTGGTGTAATAATTGTTTTAATTTATGTTCTTCTTGGAGGGCTTTATGCTGTTTCATGGACTACTTTGTTTCAAGGAATGATAATAATTCTTGGTGTCTTGTTAACAACTCCTTTTATAATTAAAAGTGCTGGCGGGTTAACATATATAAATACAACATTAACAAAAATTGACCCATATTTAGTAAAAATTTCTTTTCCTCAAGTGCATCCACCATATGCACCTTATGCTTTCTGTACTCCTTTATATTTAATTTCGTTCTTTTTCCTTCTTGCTCTTGGACTTGGTTCAGGACCACATATAATAAATAATGTAATTGCAGTTAAAGATAAAAAACATTTTAAGTGGTCTGGTCTTGTTGTTTTTTTAATATATTTATTCATTATGTTTCTTGTTAAAATTACGGGAATGGCTGTAAGAACTCTTGTGTCTGATGGGAAATTAACTATTGGGAAACCTGATGATGCTATGCTTGCTGGAATGCAATACGTTTTTGGAGATAAACTTCTTGGATTTTTTGCTGTTATTATACTGGCAGCGGTTATGTCAACAACAGACCGACTTTTACTTGTTATAGGAAGTACTTGTGGATGGGATTTTTATAAAAAACTTATAAATAAAAATGCAGATGATAAAAAAATTACTTTAATAAGCAGAATATGGATTATAATTTTTGCTTTAATAAGTTTTTTTCTTGCGATTAAACCTCCTCAATTACTTGCTTTTCTTATCTGGATGGCAATAGGAATTATGCTTTCAACTTTTGTAAGTCCAATCCTTTTTGGTCTTTACTGGAAAAAAGCAACAAAACAAGGAGCAATCTGGTCAATGATTTCTGGTTTTGTCTCTGCTTTTATTTTTGGTAGTTATTATAAATTTGTAAAACCATTACCATTTCATTTTAGTTTTTATTCATTCTTAATTTCTGTTTTTGTTATGATTTTTGTAAGTTTATTCACGAAAAAGACATCTGAAGGGATTTTAAATGAAACAAAAACAGGCGCCTTTATTAAATCTTGATTTCTGGGATAAAGATATTGAAACCTTGGAGAGAAAAAAAATAAAGGAGCTACAACTTGAAAATTTAAATTATTCAATTGAAAGAGCAAAAAAAAGTGAGTTTTACAGAGAAAGATTAAAAAATATTAAAAAAATTAAAAGTTTTGAAGATTTAGAAAAAAGTCCATTTACAACAAAAGAAGATCTTCTTAAAAACAGTCCTTTTGACTTTATTACAACCGATTTAAAAAATATTGTAAGGGTTCATAGTTCTTCAGGAACAACAGGAAGGTCAAAATATATTTTCCACACAAAAAAAGATATTGAAATATGGGCAGATTTAGTCGCAAGATGTTTATATATGATTGGGATGAGAAAAGAGGATATTTTTCAGAATATGATGAGTTATGGACTTTTTACAGGAGGACTTGGCCTTCATTATGGAGCAGAAAAAATAGGAGCGCTTATAATTCCTGCAGGTATAGGCAATACAGAAAAACAGATTGAACTTATGAGAGAACTTAAAACAACAGCAATCCATATAACTCCGAGTTATTTACTCTATCTTGCCCATTATATTGAAGAAATAGGACTTTCACCTTCAGAGGACTTTAATTTAAAAATTGCAGTTGTTGGAGCAGAACCATATTCTGAAAATACAAGAAAAAAACTTGAAACTATTTTTAAAATAAATGTTTTTAATTGCTATGGTCTTTCTGAAATGAATGGCCCTGGTGTTGCGTTTGAATGTCCTTATAAAGATGGCCTACACTTATGGGAAGATAGTTACTATATGGAAATTATAAATCCTAAAACCAATAAAATTGTTGAAGAAGGAGAGGAAGGAGAACTTGTTCTTACTACATTAAAAAGAGAAGGAATGCCATTGATAAGATACAGAACTGGTGATTTAACAAAGATTATAAAAGAAAAATGTAATTGCGGCAGAACACATAGAAGAATAATGAGAATAAAAGGAAGAGTAGATGATATGTTTATTGTGAAAGGAGTAAATATTTTCCCATCACAAATAGAAACTGTTATAATGGGATTTCCAGAAGTTGACAAAAATTATCAAATTATTATTGATAGAAAACAAGGACTTGATATTTTAACTATTCAAGTTGAAATAAAGAAAGAATTTTTCAAAGGTGAAATAAATGAACTTAGAAATTTACAAGAAAAAATAAGGGATGAGTTAAAAGAAAAAATACTTGTAACACCTATTGTTGAACTTGTCGGACCTGGAACTTTACCAACAACAACAGGAAAGGCAAAAAGAGTAATAGACAAAAGGAGATTATAAAATGGGAAAACAAATATCAATTTTTGTTGAAAATAAACCCGGAAAAATAAGTAAAATTACAGAAATTCTTGGAAAGGCAAAAATAAACCTAAAAGCAATGACAATTGCTGATAGTGGAAGTTTTGGAATTATAAAAATTATGACAGATAATAACCAAAAGGCATATAATATTTTACAGGAAAATAATTTTCTTGTTTCTTTACAAGATGTAGTAGTTGTTGAAATACCTGATAAAGTTGGTTCATTTCATAAAATCGCAAAAATTCTTGAAAAACATAAAATAAATATAGAAGATGCTTATGGATTTATAACCACAGAGGGAATAAAAGCGGTCTTGATTTTAAAAGTTAAGAATGTTAAAATAGTTGAGAAAATTTTAAAAGAAAGGGGTTATAAATTAATTGAATTTTAAAAAGGAGGGGATATGAAAAAATTGATTTTTTTGTTTTTGATTATTGGATTATTTGTTTGGGGTGAAGTAAAATTTGATTATGGTTTTGATTTAAGATTAAGAGAAGAATATCTGGGAGGAATTTTTGCTCCTGCGCCTCCTTCGGGCTATGAAGATGATAACTATTTTAGAGTTAAACTTTCTTTATGGGGAAAATGGGATATTAACGGAAATAATACTATATTTATAAGATTTTCAGGGGAACCAAGATTTTATGTTGAAAAAGGTGGTTTTCTTTCAAGAGGAAGAAGTAGAAGCGACGATGAATTTATTTTTGAAAACCTTTATTTTGAATTCAAAAAACTTTTTAATTCAAATTGGGATTTAAAAATTGGAAGACAGGACCTTTTAATGCAATATGGTGAAGGTTTTATAATTATGGAAGGAACTCCTGGTGATGGTTCAAGAACATTTTATTTTAATGCTTTAAAAGCAACATATCATTTTAACGAAAAAAATTTAATTGATTTAATTTTTCTTTATGACCCAGTTGAGGACTTTATGCCTATAATTAATGATGTCCACAAAAAACTTGTAAATTCAGAAGAAAAAGGAGTTATTCTTTATGGGAAATTAAATCCTTCTCAAAAAATTTCACTTGAACCATACTACATCTATATAGACAGGGATGCATATACTATAGGAACTATTACAACACCTGCTTTAGGATTAAATACCATTGGAACAAGAGCAGTTTATAAATTTGACCCGTGGAAATTGAGAGGGGAACTTGCTTATCAATGGGGAAATTACGCCAATGGAAATGACAAACAGGGTTTTGGTGGATATTTATTTTTAACAAGAACTTTTAAAGAAGTAAAATTTATGCCATCAATTGATATTGGATTTGCTTATTTATCAGGAGACAATCCCGATACAACAACAAAAGATGAGGGATGGGATCCATTATATGGAAAGTGGCCTTGGATAAGCGAATTACTTCTTTATTATTATTTTTATGATGGAGAAATAGCAAAATTTACAAATTATAACCTATGGAGGACATCTTTAAATTTACTATTAACAAAAGACACAAGTTTATCTCTATCATATAATTATTTTAGAGCAAACCAACCTAATCCAACTTTTGGACTCGGAACAACAAGTTTAACCAGAGGCCATATCCCAACATTGATATTAAGACACAAATTTACACCAAATATTTCAAGCCATTTCTGGTTTGAATATTTTGTGCCTGGAGAATATTATCCAGCAACACATGAGAATTCTTTCTTCTTTAGATGGGAACTTGCATTTAAATTTTAGTTTTTATTTCTTATAAGTTTTTTTGTAATGAGAAAGGAATTGTTTGTTTTCTTTTATTTTTTGCCACCATTTTTTATTTTCAATATACCATTTTATAGTTAACCCAAGTCCAGTTTCAAAATCAATTTCAGAAGCCCAACCAAGTTTTTTTATTTTTTCACATTTTATACTATATCTTCTATCATGTCCTGGTCTATCTTTAACAAACTCAATCAAATCTTCTTTCTTTCCAAGCAATTTCAATATTTTTTGTGCTACCTCAATATTAGTAATACTGAACTCAGATGAAACATTATAAATCTCTCCATCTTTGCCTTTATGTAAAATGACATCTATAGCTTTACAATTATCTAAAACAAAAATCCATTCTCTTTTATAAAGCCCATCTCCATAAATTGGCAATTTTTTATCTTCAAGAGCATTAGTTATCATTAATGGTATAAATTTTTCAGGATATTGATGGGGTCCATAATTATTACAACTTCTTATAACATTTACAGAAATTCTATATGTTTTAAAATATGCAAGTACCAATAAATCTGCACCTGCTTTACTACTTGAATATGGGTTTGAAGGATTTAAAGGGGCCTTTTCATCAAAACTACCTTCCTCAATACTTCCATAAACTTCATCAGTACTAATCTGGATAAATCTTATATTTTTTTTCCTTGAAACTTCAAGTAAATTAAATGTTCCAAAAATATCTGTCTTTAAAAAAATATCTGGCTGGTAGATTGCTCTATCCACATGACTTTCTGCTGCAAAATTGATAATAACATCGTAGTTATCTATAAAATCTTCAATATCTAAGTCGCATATATCTTTTTTTAAAAACTTATAATTTGAATTGAACTCAACTTCTTTTAAATTTTCAAGATTTCCTGCATAAGTAAGTTTATCTATATTTAAAATTTTGTAATCAGGATATTTTTCAAGAATATATTTAATAAAATTTGAGCCAATGAACCCTGCTCCACCTGTAACTACTAATTTCATTTTCTTTTCTCTTTCTCAGCAACAAGTATATTTGCTCTTAAAAGTGACTCAAAAGTTCCCGCATCAGTCCACCAACCATCAAGAATTCCATAAGTAAGTTGTCCCATTTCAAGATATCTATTATTCACATCTGTTATTTCAAGTTCTCCTCTTTCTGATGGTTTTAAAGTTCTTATTATATCAAAAACCTGATTATCATACATATAAATTCCAGTTACAGCATAATTTGAAGGAGGAATTTTGGGTTTTTCAATTATTCTTATTATCTTTCCATCCTTAATTTCAGGCACTCCAAACCTTTCTGGATTTTCAACTTCTTTTAACAATATTCTTGCTCCTTTTTCCTGTTTTTCAAAAATTTTAACCTCATGTTTTATACTCTTCTCAATAATATTATCACCAAGAATTACAACCATTTTATCACTATCAGAAAAATGTTCAGCCAATGAAAGAGCATCTGCAATTCCACGTTCCCCTTCCTGGTAAACAAAACTTAAATGAGATAGTCCAAACTCTTTTCCATTTCCAAGAAGTCTTAAAAAATCACCTGCTGAATTTCCTCCTGTAACAATCAAAATATCTCTTATTCCTGCTTCAACAAGTGTCTGAATTGGATAATAAATCATAGGTTTGTTATAAATTGGAAGAAGATGTTTATTTGTAACTTTTGTTAAAGGATATAACCTTGTTCCAAGACCACCAGCAAGAACTACTCCTTTCAATAATTCCTCCTTTCCCAGTTGTAAGGTATCTCCGGTGTATCAAAAGGCAATCTCAATTCATCTGGATTTTCATAGTTATATACATTAGTAGGTATATTTAGAACAATACATTCGCTCTCACTTATACATTTAAATCCATGCCATATAAGTCGTGGAATATGAATTAAAATGGGATTGTATTCTCCGACAAAAAACTCATTTATTTTTTTATAGGTGGGACTGCCTTCTCTTAAGTCATATAAAACAATTTTTGCCATACCTTTTATAACAGTTAAATTATCATCCTGAAACCTATGAGAATGCCATGCTTTAACAACTTCTGGATAAGCAGTAGTAATATATACCTGTCCAAATTCACTAAATATTTCATCATCTCTTCTTAAAATTTCTATTAATCTGCCTCTTTCGTCAGGTATAATCTTTAAAAATTTTATTTTTACACCTTCTATCAATTCCATGTTTACATTTTACCATATACTTTGTTTTAAAAAAAACTGTTTACAAAGAGTTGATACAAATTCAAAAAATTGGTATAATATATTATATTCCGGTGTAGCTCAACGGTAGAGCAGGCGGCTGTTAACCGCAAGGTTGTAGGTTCGAATCCTACCACCGGAGCTTTTCCCCTTTCTGCCCACCTACGAGGTGGGCAGGGGAAAATAAAGAGAGAATAATGGTTCACAAAAAATCCTTAAAATATATTCTTCTAAATAATGAAATTTGTTTGAAGTGGTCAACAATTGGTTTATAATATTTTAATTTATAATTCAGTGGGTCATGAATAAAACTAATAGGTTGGTCTTTAAGTTCTGGAATATATTTCTTAATATATATACCTTGAGGGTCAAATTTTTTTGCTTGTAATATTGGATTAAAT
>JAMWBY010000011.1:0-668 GCA_023818745.1 Candidatus Omnitrophota bacterium | reverse complement strand
CCTTTGTTAAAAAATTTGCTACAATCATTCTTGCACGATTATGCATCCAGTTTTCTGTTTTGAGTTGAATAATAGCAGCATCTACTATGGGATACCCTGTTTTTGCATTTATAAAAGCATCAATTAGCTCATCTTTGTTTTGCCACTGAATATTTCGCCTTTTTTTCTGAAATTCAAGGTTTTTTAATTCAGGAAAGTTTAATTTTATATGATACCAAAACTCTCTCCATGCAAGTTCTTTTATAAATTGACATTCAAAACCCGCAATTTTGGCAACCCTTAAATAGAGTTTTCTTAACGATATTAAACCAAATCTTATAAAAGGCGAAAGTTTTGAAGTTCCATCTATATCAATTCTATTCCGAGTATTATCATAGTTTAAAAAGTCAAAATTCTCAAACCTATTTAATCCAGTTTTTATATCCCAATTGTAATTTGGATTATACTTAATCTCTTTTTTAATTGAAAAGATATTAGGTTCTTTTAAAACTGGAGTATTAATTTTTTTTGGTGCTTCTGAAATTTGTAAATCAAGATTTCTTTCCCACTCTATAAAAAAACTACTGAAAACCTTTTTATAAGGAATAATTTTAATATCTGCTAAAAAGTTATCTACAATTGAATAAAACTCAACACCCTTACTTTTACATAATTGATATATCCTTTTT
>JAMWBY010000010.1 GCA_023818745.1 Candidatus Omnitrophota bacterium | reverse complement strand
TACTTCAGGATTTGAAAGATAAACATAACTTTCAGGATGTCCCATCCTTCCTATAAAATTCCTATTTGTTGTTGCTATTGCTACTTCTCCTTTTGCAAGAACACCCATATGACCACCAAGACATGGGCCACAAGTTGGAGGACTTATAACACAACCAGAAGAAAGAAAAATTTCTATAAGACCCTCCTTCAATGCCTGCATATAAACTTTTTTAGTCGCTGGAATAATTATACACCTTACTTCTGAATGAACTTTTTTCCCTCTTAAAATATTTGCTGCTTTTCTTAAATCACTTATTCTTCCATTTGTGCAAGAACCTATAACTACTTGATCAATTTTTACATCTTCATATTCTCTAACACTTTTGGAATTACTTGGTAAATGAGGAGCAGCAACTTGTGGTTCTATCTGACTTACATCTATTTCAAATATTTTTTCATAATCTTTCTCATTATCTGTTTTTAGATTCTGGTCAATTTTAAAATTTACTCCAATCTCTTTTAAATATTCTTCTATAATTATATCAGGCTTTATTATTCCGTTTTTTCCACCTGCCTCAATTGCCATATTACAGATTGTAAATCTATCGTCAATCGGCAATTTTTCAATAATAGGACCTGTAAACTCCATACTTTTATAATTTGCTCCATCAACTCCTATTTTTCCAATTGTATATAAAATCAAATCCTTTCCACCAACAAATTTATTAAGTTTACCATAATAAAAAAATTTTATAGTTTGAGGAACTTTAAACCAAAGTTTTCCAGTTATCATAGCATAAGCAACATCTGTACTACCTACTCCTGTTGAAAAAGCACCAACTGCTCCATAAGTACAAGTATGACTATCTGCACCTATAATAAGTTGTCCTGGTAAAGTTAATCCTTCTTCTGGCAGGAGAGCATGTTCTATTCCAACTTGTCCAATTTCATAAAATTTCACTTTATATTTTTTTGAAAATTCTCTTAATTTTTTTACAAGTTCAGCACTTTTAATATCTTTACAAGGAGTAAAATGGTCTGGGACAAAAACAATTTTTTCAGGATTAAAGACATTTTTTGCTCCAGTTTTTTCAAATTCTTCAATAGCAAGTGGTCCGGTTATATCGTTTGCAAGAATAAGATCAACATCACATTCAATAAATTCATCAGGTAAAACTTCTTTTTTATCACAATGTGAAGAAAGAATTTTTTGAGATATTGTCATTTCTCATGCTCCTTTTATAATCTTTTTTTCTAAATTTTTCCTCACAAGATAAAAATTTATTGCATTTATATATGCCTTTCCACTTGCCTCAATTATATCGGTACTAACTCCTTTTCCATAGACCCTTTCACCATTTATTTCAAGACAAACATTTACCTCTCCCTGTGCATCCTTGCCTCCGGTTATCGCTGTAATCTTATATTCTTTTAAAACAGGTGATAATTTTGTAATTCTATCAATTGCTTTGTATAAAGCATCTACTGGTCCATCACCATTTGAAGCATCTTCTATAATTTTTCCCTCTTTTTTCAGCCTTACAGTAGCAGAAGGAATTGTGGATGACCCTGAAATTATATGAAAATATTCAAGTGAATAAACAGGTTTTACAGGTTTAATTTCTTCCTCTGCTATTGCTATTAAATCAACATCATGTATCTCCTTTTTCTTTTCCGCAAGTTTTTTAAATTTTTCAAAAATTTTTTCAACCTTCTCGCCGTCAAATTCAAACCCAAGTAATTTTAATCTTTCTTTTAAAGCATGTCTACCTGAATGCTTTCCAAGAACAAGTTCACTTTTAGGAATTCCTATCATTTTTGGGTCCATAATTTCATAAGTTAGTCTATATTTCAAAATTCCATCCTGATGAATACCTGCTTCATGTCTGAAAGCATTTGCACCAACAATTGCCTTATTTGGCTGAACTGGAATCCCTGTTAAAGTTGATACAAGACGACTTGTTTTATAGATTTCTTCTGTTTTTATATTTGTTTCAACTTTATAATAATTTTTTCTAATAACAAGATTCATAACTATTTCTTCAAGAGATGCATTACCTGCTCTTTCTCCAATTCCGTTTATTGTACATTCAACCTGTCTTGCACCATTTAAAATTGCGACTAAAGAATTACTTACAGCAAGCCCAAGGTCATTATGGCAATGGACACTTATAATGATATCGGATGGTAAGTTTTCTCTTAAAAATTTTATCAATTTTCCGAATTCTTCAGGTATAGCATAACCAACTGTATCAGGAATATTTATAGTTTTTGCTCCTTCTTCAATTACCGCCTGACAAACCTCAAGGAGAAAATCCGGTTCTGTTCTTGATGCATCTTCAGGAGAAAATTCAATATCATCAATAAACTTTTTAGCATATCTTACCTTCTCTTTTGCTATTTTAATAATCTCTTCCTTTGCCTTTTTTAACTTATATTTTCTATGGATCTCACTTGTTGCAAGAAAAAGATGAAGTCGTGGCTTTTTGGCTTTTTCCAATGATTTCAACGCTTCATTTATATCTTCATTTTGACATCTCGCTAATGCACAAACAACTGAATTTTTTACATTTTCTCCTATTTTCTTAACTGCTTTTGCATCGTCAGGACTTGAAATAGGAAAACCACCTTCAATAATATCAACACCAAGTTTTTCAAGTTGAAGTGCTATTTTTAATTTCTCATCACTTGTCAAACTTGCTCCTGGAGATTGTTCTCCATCTCTTAAAGTTGTATCAAATATTAAAATTTTTTCCATTTAATCTTTCTCCTTTTATCATTTATATTACCATAAAAATTGACTGATTTAAAAAATGTAATTATAATTTATAAAAAATGAAAAGATTTATTTTGTTTTTGGGTATTGTTTTTCTTATTATTGGATGCCAAAGAAAAAATGAAATAACTGAACAAATTCTTACTCCAAATGAAATAGAACAAGCAATAAAATATGGTAAAGAAAATGCAAATTTAACATTTTCTGAATTTGTTAAAGACTGGTCAATTGATCGTGGTTATGAATTTACAGGTGGAAAAGCAGTTTTAATCACACCATTCTTAAGAGTGGCTCTTTTATCAAAAAATGCAGAAGAAAGAAATCAAAAAGTTGATATGAAGGTTATAAACATGGTTTTAAAGGATATCTCAGATAAAATATGTTTTAAAGTTACTCTTTATGGGGATTATGCTACCTTTGGAAGAACTGCAAAATTTTATTTAGAATATAACGGTAAAAAAATTCAACCTATTTCTTCTTTTATGGCTCCTTATTCTCAATTTGCAAGGGATTATACTCATATATCTGAAGGAGAAGTAAAATTTTCAAAAAAGGAAATCCCAGAAAAAACAAAGGTTAACCTTGTAGTAACTTTCAAACCAGTGGAAGAAGATAAAGAAATAACTACATCGTTTGAATTTGATTTAAAAAAATATAAATAATAAAAAATTTGATAACTAAAGGCATAATCTTTTTAAGATTTAATAATCTTCAAAATATTATATGTGAGATGTGGAAGCAAAATTATTGCAAAACCTATCTTAATATCAATTTTAAATAGAAATTTAGTCAAAAAAAATAATGAAAATGAGATAAAAAAAGTAGATAAGTCAATCCAAAGAGGTTCTTCTCTTCCTGGATAAATATTGAATTTTCTTAACACAAAACCGATAAAAAAACAAAAAGAAATTAACAGATAAAGATAAGATGATTGAAATTTTCTGAAAATAAAAATTATAACAAAGTAAATTAAAATCCACTTTAAAAAAATCAAGAGATAAATATTGTCCATTTTAAAAGCATCAAAAATGTGAAAAACCTTTGTCTTTTATCTCAAATATTTTATCTTTATAAATTCCTATATATTTTTTATCCTCTGTTATTTCTCCTATTTTTGTAATTTTTGTTCCTTTAATTTTGTGTGGTATTTTTTCATCTCTTTCAGCGGTAAAAAGAATTTCATAATCCTCACCATCATTCAAAGCATGTTTTATACTTTCCATTTCATTTTTGCTTATTTTTTTTGCATCAGAAGAAATAGGTATTTTATCAATATATAATTTAAATCCAACACAACTTCTTTCAGCAAGTTTTATTAAATCAGAAGATAGTCCATCTGAAATATCTATCATACTTGTAATTTTATATTTTTTAATCAACTGCCTTATCTGAAAAACAGGCGGTGATAAAGCAAATTGCTTTCCTATTTGAGATGCTCCAAGAGTTCCTGTGACATATATTAAATTCCCTGGGCTGGCACCTTTCCTTGTTTTCAAATATTTTTTTTCAACAACTCCCACCATAAAAACATCTATAAAAATTTTTTCTGATTTTGTTAAATTACCTCCTATTATTTCAAATTTATACTTTTTGCTCATCTCTTTAATCCCTTTTGTTATATCACTTATAATTTTATAATTGCTTTGAGGCAACCCAAGAGAAATTAATGCAAATTCAGGTTTTCCTCCCATAGCACATATATCACTTATATTGACAGCAATCGCTTTTTTTCCTATTTGATGCCAAGTAAATTTATTAAGTTCAAAATGGACATTTTCAACAAGAGTATCAGTGGTTAAAATTAAATAATAATTTTTTGTATATTTGATTACTGCACAGTCATCATCTATACCTAAAATTGCCTTTCTACTTTTAAAATTTTTTTTTAGAAATTCTATTATCTCTTTTTCAGTCATAAATTTCCTTTTATATATCCTTTTACTATTTCATCAAGCAATCCAATCTCATCAGCAATGTCCAGTATAGTTATTCTATCTCTTATAAATCTTGAAAGTGTTAATATTTTATGAATGAGAGCATCATCTAAAACTATCTCATTTAAATGAGTTGGACAATTCCCTTTATTTAAAAAATTTTTAATTTCATTTGGAGTATAAATCATCGTAAATGCAGTTTTTTTAATATCATCCCATCTTTCTACAAGTTTTTCTTTCATTTTTCTAACATTATTAACTTTCTTCTTAAAAATTTCTTTTAGCAACTCTTTACTTGAGTTAAATAAAGATGTTAATACTTTTTCTTTCTCATTATAATCAATATATTTCTGATTAAGTTTCTTTGATATTTCTAAATCATTTAACTCTTTCAATTTTTCATAAACCAAAGAACAAAAATAAACACCAATCCCAACCTGTAATCCATGATATGCAAATGGTTCCATATTATTCTGATAAGCGTACATATCAAGAAAATGAGAAATTAAATGTTCTCCTCCAGAAGCAGGTGCGGAAGACCCTGCTATAATCATAGAAATTCCTCCTAAATTAAGTGTTTCCATTAAATTATGTATAAATTCCTTATCTCTTTTTAAAATTAAATCTCCTTTGTCTATGTATTCTCTCTCTGCTTTACTTACTATTTGGTAAGGTAATTGACAAAACTTTTCTTCTAAAATTATAGAAGATATCTTCCAGTCAGCATTTGCAAAACTTTTGGCAAGAGAATCTGCAAAACCTGCTTTTATTAGTTCAATAGGTGCATTTGATATTATTTCGTCATCCACATAAATATATTTACATGGACTTACAGGAACAGTAATTTTAACTCCATCTTTAATGTAAGCAGAAACTGGTGATGTATATCCATTCATTGAAGGAGCGGTTGGAAATGACATAACTGGTATTTGATATCTGTTTCCCACCAATTTCCCTAAATCTGTTATTGAGCCGGTTCCAACTGTTAATAATAAATTTATATTTTTGTCTTTAATATTTTCCTCAATTTTTTCAAAATATTCATATTTTGCTATAATCCTTTTTTCTCCTTTATTTTTTAAAATAAGAGGAACCCTTTCAAAATCATCAAGAATATTATTAATCTTTTTTCCTGCAACTTCCCATGTTATATTGTCACAAAGAATTGAAATTTTACTATCTATCAAAAAAAATTTTTTTATGAATTCATTTATTTGTTCAATTTTTCCAAATATAATCTCTTTTATATCAATCTTATGTACTCTTCCACAATAAAGACATTTAAATTCTGTATTAAGAAGTGCTTTCATTTTTAATTTCCAGTTGCCAGTAAAAATTCTGTGCATTTAAAAGCATATTATGGTCATTATTAAAGTAAGCATAAACAAATTTTGGTCTTAATTTTTTTATTTTATCAATTATTTCTTTCAATTCTTTATCAGTATAATTATGTGAATACCAGTTGGTTCTACCATGAAATCTTAAGTATATTGTATCACATGTTTTTACTATAAATGACTTTATTTCAGGACTATCAACACTGACAAAAACAATTCCTAAATTTTCAACTTTTTTTACAATTTCATCAGAAAACCAACTTTTATGCCTAAATTCAATCGCAATTTTTTTTTCCTTTAAATCTTTAAAAAAATTTTTCACCCTATCTAAATATTCAACAGAAAAACTTGGTGGCATCTGAAAAAGATAAAATTTTATCCTATTCTCAAGAGGTAAAAATAAACTTTTAAAATTATTCCAAACATCCTTGCTTTCATCACTCAATTTAAGTAAATGTGTAATTTTTCTATGAACTTTAACAGAAAAAACTATATTTTTACCTTTCTCTGCCCATCCTTTAATTTGGTTTTGAAATGGAAATCTATAAAAAGAAGCATTTAATTCTACTGAATTTAATTGAGAATTTTTGATATACCACTCAAAATTTTGGCCTTCATTCCAGCTATACAACCATCCACTCGTGCCAACATATATTTTCATCTTTTTTTACTTCTTTCTCCTTCAAGTTTTGAAACCAACCCAAATATTTCTATAAATCCACTTGAAGATTTATGATCAAATATATCCTTTTCAGAATAGGTTGCAAGTTCCTCTTTGTAAAGAGAATACGGAGAACTTCTTCCAACAACAATACAATTTCCTTTATATAATTTTATTCTTACTTTGCCTGTAACATATTTCTGACTCTCCTCTATAAATTTATCAAGACATTCTTTCAAATGGGAAAACCATTGACCGAAATATACAATTTGAGAATATTTTAAAGAAACAAGTTTTTTAAATTCATATAGTTCCCTTGAAAATACAAGTTTTTCAAGTTCATTATGAGCATTATGCAAAATTACTGCCGCAGGGGCTTCATAAATTTCCCTTGATTTTATTCCGACCAATCTATCCTCTACCATATCAATTCTTCCTACTCCATGCTTTGCTCCAATTTTCGTTAATCTTTCTATTATTTCTATTTGATTTAATCTTTCATTGTTTAATGAAACAAAGACACCTTTTTCAAATCCAATTTCCATATATTCAGGTTTATCTGGTGCTTTTTCTGGAGATGTAGTTATCTGATAGGCATCTTCAGGTGGTTCTATCCAAGGGTCTTCAAGGACTCCACATTCAATAGATATCCCCCATAAATTTTCATCAATGCTATATGGTTTTGATTTAGTTATGTTAATAGGAATTCCTTTTTCTTTTGCATATTCAATTTCTTGCTCTCTTGATTTAAATTCCCATTCTCTTAAAGGTGCTATAACTTTTAAATCTGGAGCAAGATATTTAAACGTAAGTTCAAATCTTACCTGATCATTCCCCTTTCCTGTACATCCATGACTCACTGCATCTGCTTTTTCTTTTTTTGCAATCTTTATAACACTTTCCGCAATCAAAGGTCTTGAAAGAGATGTGGCAAGTGGATATTTATCCTGATAAACAGCACCTGCTTTAAGTGTGGGAATAATATATTCATTTACAAATTTCTCTCTCAAATCTTCATAATAAAACTTTTTAGCACCTGCCTTTTTTGCTCTTTCTTCAAGTACATCAGGTGCTTCTAATTTTTGTCCTATATTTGAGGTATAAGCAATAATTTCTGCATTATATTTATCTTTCAAATATCTTATTGCAACTGAAGTATCTAATCCACCTGAATAAGCAATAACAATCTTCATTTCATCTCCTTTTTTAAAAAAATTTTTCTTCTCTTAACTTTTTTAACAATTTTACCCTATCTATAAATAAAGCACCAAATCCAGAAGGAATCGCAATTAGATTTATAATAATTTTTAATGTTGAATTTAATGAGAGTAAGTTGAATATTAAAATTCCGGTTAAAATTGAAACAACCCATATAAATTTTTTATCTTCAAATTTAAAAAATATTTTTCTTGCCAGATATATAAAAATAAAACCACGAGAAAGATATAAAGTAGATAAAAAAACAGAAATTGCAATTAAACCAACTGGAACACCAATTATTATAATGAATGAAAGTAAAATAAATGAACTAAATATAAAAATTAAAAAAAGACCTAAAAAAAATGACTTTATAAAGTTTCTACCGGATGTATATACTGTTGATTTGAACAAATTGGGAGCAAAAATTAACAATAAAAAATACATGAACCCTAATGAAAGAAAAGAGTAAAAAAATTTTATCTTTTTAAAAAAATAAATTTTTTCTAATAGTTTTTCTCCATGAGGTTTTTTATAAAATATTTTCCCCTTCAATTCAATATCCTGAAAAAAAACCTCTTGTGGTGAATAATATATTAAATCTCCATAAATTTGAGTTCCTTTTTCTATTTCAATTTCTTTTGCATGAATTACAACATCTGAAAAAACACCTGAAATTTTAACTTTCTCACCATAAAAAAAACTTTTTTGAGAAACATTTATATTAGTTGCATCAATTTTATTAGCAATAACTCTTAAGTTGCCTTCAATTACTGAATTTTTAATTAATATATTTCTTGCTAAACAAGTAAAACTATCTTTCACTTTCCCTTCAAAAAATATTTTACTCCCTACTGTATATAAATCTTTCTCAATACCTGCTGAAATTACCTGATTAAAACAACATGACAGAAAATCGCCTGCAACTTTAAAATTACCATTTACATCTTTTCCAAGGACAATCACATCATTTTTAAAAAATCCTCTTAACTTTATATTATCTCCAACTAAAAAAATTTCTTCTTCTTCACTATTTATTTCTATTTCTTCTTTTATAAAAACTTTTGAAAAACAGAAAAAAGATGAGAATAAAAATAAAAAAATAATTTTTTTCATTTTTTTATTGTTTTCATCATTGCAATTTCATCACATCTTGGAAATTTGGGGCAGTTAATGCAGTCAATCCATATTTTATGTGGTAATTTTGATTTAGGAATTTTTTCAAAACCAAATTTTTCAAAAAATTCTGGTGTGTATGTAAGAACGAAAACTTTATCAATATCCAGTTCCTCCGCTTCTTTCAATAATGTTTCTATAAGTTTCCTACCATAACCTTTTTTATGAAATGTTTTTTTTATTGCCATTGACCTTATTTCAGCAAGGTCTTTCCATATAATTTTCAATGCAGCACATCCTATAATCTTGCCATTTTTCTCTATTACAGAAAAATCTCTCAATCGCTCATAAATCTGGTTTAAAGAAAGAGGAAGCATTTTCCCTTCAATTGCAAATTGATTTACTATCTTTCTTATTAAATTAACTTCTTTCATTTTTGCTTTTCTTATAATTATCTTTTCACTCATTTTATATAAACCTTTCTTCCTACAATACTCACCCTACCTTCTGAAATCAACTTTATAGCAAGAGGATAAATAATATGTTCTTTTTCCTGAATCCTTTTATGAAGTGTTTCTGGAGTATCATCCGGAAGCACAGGAACAACTGCCTGTAAAATAATAGGACCTGCATCAATTCCCTCATTCACAAAATGAACGGTACACCCAGTAAATTTAACTCCATATTCAAGTGCCTGCTTCCATGCTTCAAGTCCTGGAAAGGCAGGAAGTAATGAGGGGTGTATATTTATAATTCTGTTGGGAAAACTCTTAATAAATGTTGTCTTCAAAACTCTCATAAATCCTGCAAGACATACAAGGTCAACTTTATTTTCTTTTAAAATACTAACATATTTTTTCTCTACTTCTTTCCCAAGTATTGTCTTATATTTTTCACATGGGATACAAATTGCCTTAATGCCTTCTTTTCTTGCTCTTTCAAGAGCAAAAGCATCTTCATTATCACTTATAACAACTCCTACTCTAATTGGTAAATTCTCTTCTTTTATATAATCAATTATTGCCTGTAAATTTGTCCCTTTGCCAGAAGCTAAAATTCCTATTGTAAACATTTTTTAATTTCCTTTATTTTTTTTAAAATTTTTTTTAATAATTTAACATATTCTTTGTTGCTTTCCAATTTTTTCTCTCTCAATTTTCTTTTAACCCCTTTAATTCTCAACCCTTCAGAATAAATCATCTTCTTTACATTCTTCAGAATTTCAATATCATTTTGAGTGTAAATTCTATTTCCCTTTTGGTCTCTCATTATTTTAAAATTTAACTCCTTTTCCCAGTATCTTAAAATATGAGATGGAAGTTCAAGTATTTTTGAAACTTCACTTATATAATAAAATTTCTCTTTCATTCTTTTTTTAATTCCCTCAACATTAACCTTTTTATCTCTTTTTCTGGATTTCCTCTTTTATATAGAATTCTATAAATTGAATTTGTTATTGGTAATTCAATTCCATATTTTTTAGAAAGAGTATAAAATGCCTTTGTTGTCGGGATTCCCTCAATTACCATCTTTGTTTTTTTCAGATATTCTTCCATTCCTATCTTTACAATTCCTTCCCCAAAAGACCTGTTTCTGCTATATTTACTAAAAGATGTCGTTATTAAATCTCCAAGTCCTGAAAGACCTCTAAATGTTTTTTCCTCTCCACCAAGAAAAACTCCTATTTTTATCATTTCATTTAAACCTCTTGTAAGATAGGATGCTTTTGTATTTATTCCAAGAGAAAGACCATCTATAATCCCAGCACCTATCGCAATAACATTTTTAAAAGCTCCCCCTATTTCTACACCAATTATATCTTTACTTGTATAAATTCTAAACTTTTCACAACTGATCAATTTCTGAAAAAACCTTCCTATCTCTTCATTTTTAGAAGCGATAACCGCTGCTGTTGGATATCCCTCAGCAATTTCCTTTGCAATTGTAGGTCCTGAAAGAACTGCAAGATTATCACCATTTAAAAACTCTTCATAAATTTCTGACATTCTTTTATCTGTTTTGTATTCAAGCCCCTTTGTTCCAATTATAACTGGTTGATTTTTATATAAATTTTTAAGAAGTTTAATTGTTTTTCTAAAAAAAGCAGACCTTACAACTACAATTAGCACTTCTACCTCACTAACAACTTCTTTTATTGAATTTGATATTTCAACTGAATATGGAATTTTAACACCTTTGAAATAATCAACATTTTCCCTTTTTTTTATCAAAATTTCATAATTTTCTTTCAACGGCTCCCACAAATATATTTTATGGTTCAACTTTTCAAGTAAAATCGCAAGAGATATTCCCCATGCTCCACTACCAAGTATCCCTATCTTTTTTCCCATGGAAAAATAATTTTATTCTCTTTTTTGTTAAATAATCTTTTAATATTTTCTCTGTGGTTATACAGAATAAAAATAGAAATAAAAATACCAACAAAAAGCAGAAGTTTTTCTCCTTTATAAAAATATATCAAAAATGGTAAAGAGAAAGCTCCTATAAGCGAACCAAGTGATACAAATCTTGTTAGAAAAACTATAATCAACCATATAAAGAAAGCAATAAAAGCAGGCAGAGGAACCAGGCCAATTATAACTCCAAAACTTGTTGCCACTCCCTTACCACCCCTTCCTTTTAGAAAAATAGGGAAAGAATGTCCAAATATTGAAAAAATACCACCTATAAGAATAAATAGGGTTTGAAATTTCAAAGATTTACCAATTAAGATAGAAAAAAAACCTTTTAAAATATCAAAAATTAAAACAGGCAGCCCCAGTTTCCATCCAAAAACCCTATAGACATTTGTAGCACCAATGTTTCCACTTCCGAATTTTCTTATATCAACATTTTTAAAAAATTTACATAAATAATATCCAAAAGGAATACTACCGATTAAATAACATAAAAGAAAATATAAAAATTTTTCCACAATTATAAAGAAAGTAATTCTTTTACTTTATCAACAGCACTCGCAGCATCAGGAGCATAACCATCTGCCCCAATTTCATCAGCAAATTCTTGAGTTACAGGTGCTCCACCAATTATTATTTTAACATTATCTCTTATTCCTTCTTTTTTCAAAATATCAATTGTTTCTTTCATCTGTATCATTGTTGTTGTTAAGAGAGCACTCATTCCTATAACTTTAGCTCCACTTTTTGCTGCTTCTATAAATTTTTCGGGAGGAACATCTATGCCAAGATCAATAACCTCAAATCCTGCTCCCTTCCACATCATAACTACAAGATTTTTACCAATATCATGTAAATCGCCTTTAACTGTTCCTATTGCAAGTTTAGCAATTGGTTTTATTCCTGCTTGAACAATAAAAGGTTCAAGCAAACTCATTCCTTTATTCATTGCTCTTGCCGCTATCAAAACCTCTGGAACATAAAATTCGTTATTCTTAAATTTTTCTCCCACAATCATCATTCCTGCAATTAATCCTTCATTAAGTATTTTTTCAATCGGAAGATTCTCCTTTATTGCTTTATCAACAAATTCTTCTGTTTTCTTCATATCTCCCTTAACTATTGCTTCTTTAATATTACCTAATAGATCATTTGCCATTTTCTCCTCCTTTTTGATAGTTAAATTTTAAGTCATTGTTTTTTTTTGTCAAGTTTTACATCATAATAAAAATTCTCAAAAAGTAAAATAAAATCCGGAAGGTGATTTTACATAAAAATTTAAAAATTGTAAAATAAATTTATTGGGCGGTTAGCTCAGTGGTTAGAGCACTACCCTTACAAGGTAGGGGCCGCAGGTTCAAGTCCTGCACCGCCCACAGAAGTTTCACAAAAAACGATGGAAATAAACTAAAAAACAGAATATTCAATTTATATAAAGGAAAAATTTTATAATGCAAGAAATACGTCAAGTCCTACATTGCTTAGGTAAATTTATTCTTTATAGGTGCTTTTTAATTGAAACTTTTTAAACACTTTTTCATCTAATTTGTTAAAAAGGAGGAAGTAAAATGGCAGAAAAAATTATAGGAATAGACCTTGGAACAAGCAATTCTTCTGCTGCTATTATGGAAGGAGACAAACCTGTTATTATTCCAAGTGCAGAAGGAACAACAATAGTTGGAGGCAAAGCATTTCCTTCTTATGTTGCATTTACAAAGGATGGACAGGTTCTTGTAGGAGAACCTGCAAGAAGGCAGGCAGCTGTTAACCCTGAAGGAACAGTTTTTGCAGCAAAAAGGAAAATGGGGACTGACTATAGATATAACATTTATGGGAAAACATATACACCTGAACAGATTTCTGCCTTTATTTTACAAAAAATAAAAAAGGATGCAGAACAATTTCTTGGATACCCAATAAAAAAAGCGGTTATTACAGTACCAGCATATTTCAATGATAATCAAAGGCAGGCAACAAAAGATGCAGGAACTATTGCTGGACTTGAAGTTGTGCGTCTTATAAATGAACCTACTGCTGCTTCTCTTGCTTATGGTCTTGATAAATTAAAAGAAGAATTAAAAATACTTGTATTTGATTTTGGTGCAGGAACTCTTGATGTCACAATAATGGAAATGATGGGCGGTGTTTTTAAAGTTTTATCAACAAGTGGAGATACTCAACTTGGTGGAACAGATATGGATAATGCTTTGATTGAATATATAGTTGAAGAATTTAAAAAAGAAACTGGAATTGACTTAAGGAATGATAAAATGGCTATGATGCGTCTTAAAGAAGCAGCAGAAAAGGCAAAAATAGAATTATCCTCTGTAGTTGAAACAGAGATAAATTTACCCTTTATAACTGCAGATCAAACAGGTCCAAAACACCTTGTCATGAAAATAAGAAGAGCAAAACTTGAAGAACTTGTTTGGCCTATTATTGAAAAATGTAAAGGGCCTGTTGATAGAGCAATAGAAGATGCAAAATTGGCAAGAAAAGATATAAATAAAGTAATACTTGTAGGTGGTCCTACAAGAATGCCAATTGTTCAAAAGTTCATTGAAGAATATATTGGAATTCAACCCGAAAGAGGAGTTGACCCGATGGAATGTGTTTCTATAGGAGCTGCAATTCAGGGGGCAATTCTTTCAGGAGAAATGAGAGATAAAGATATACTTTTACTTGATGTTACACCTCTTTCGCTTGGAGTTGAAACCTTAGGAGGTGTTTTTACAAAAATTATAGAGAGGAATACAACCATCCCTGTAAGAAGAAGTCAAATATTTACTACTGCTACTGATAATCAAACATCTGTTGAAATCAATGTTCTGCAGGGTGAAAGACCAATGGCAAAAGATAATCTTTCTCTTGGAAGATTTCATCTTGATGGTATTCCACCTGCACCACGAGGTGTTCCTCAAATTGAGGTTACTTTTGATATAGATGCAAATGGAATTTTACATGTTTCTGCAAAGGACATTGGAACAGGGAAAGAACAATCTATAAGAATAACCGGTTCAAAAAAATTATCACAAGAAGAAATTGAAAAAATGATTAAGGATGCAGAAAGGTATGCAGAAGAAGATAAGAAATTGAGAGAAATTGCGGAACTTTCAAATCAAGCAGATTCACTTATTTATACGGTTAATAAGACATTAAAAGAACATGGAAACAAATTAAGTGAAGCAGAAAGGAAAGAAATTCAAGAGAAGGTTGAAAATCTAAAGAAAATAATTGATTCACCGACAAAAACAGCAGAGCAGATTAAAAAAGGAATTGAAGAACTTGAAACATCATCTCATAAACTTGCACAAATATTATATCAACAAGCACAGCAGCAAACACAAACAAATCAACAAACAGCTCAGACAAAAGAAGAGAAAAAAGATGAAAAAGTTGTTGATGCAGAATATAAAGTTGAGGATGATAAAAATAAGGAATAACCTAATCAAATTTCTTTTATAAGTTTTAAGTGTTTCAGAGTAGTTAAGGATGCCCTTTCATATTCGTCAAGTTTAATCTGAATATATTTTATTGAATTTTCAATATTGGGAATTAAAATATATTCAAGCGCATTTACTCTTCTTCTTGTCCTCTCAATTTCTTCAGCAAAACTTATTAACTTATTTTCAATTTCGTAAATAATAAATAAAAATTCAAGGATTTTCAAACCATCCTTAATCAAAAGATTCTGATAAGGCGAAGAGAAATAATTAAAAACAAATTTCCCACTCATCTCTACATTTATTTCTTCCATTATTATATTGAAAATTCGCCTTTTCTCAACTTTATATTTTATATTTAGTCCTGGAACTTTTAAAAAAGATATCCATTTTTTTTCATCCATTTGTCCTCTTAAAATTAAAACCTTTTTACAAAACTCAATAAATTCGTTTTCAAATCTTTCTCTTTCTTTCTTCACAACTTTAATAAGTTTTCTAAATTCAATTAAAAGTTGTTCTTCTTTATCTTTCAAAAGTTTATGTCCTCTTTTCGCAACAACAATTCTTTTTTTTAATTTTAATAACTCCATCCTTGTTGGATTTATTTTAATTCTCATTTTAATCTTTCCAGTACTTATCCATTATATATGGAGGAATCCTTTTTATATCAATTTTGGGCAACATTTTAATTAATCTCCAACCAATATTTAATGTTTCCTCAATATCTCTATTTTCATTAAGTCCTTGATTTATAAATTCCTGTTCAAATTTTCTTACAAAATTCAAATGGACAACATCAGATTCTGATAATGCTGCCTCACCGAGAATTACCGCAAGTTCTTCTGCTTGTTTACCTCTTGCATAAGATGCAAAAAGTTGACTTGCAAGATAAGGATGGTCTTCTCTTGTAAGTTTCTCTCCTGTCTTTTTTACAATTCCTATTCCTTTGTCTCTCAACCTTGAAAGAGAAGTCAAAATATCAACAGGTGGATATATTCCTTTTAAATGAAGTGACCTTGAAAGAATTATTTGCCCTTCAGTTATATAACCAGTTAAATCAGGGATTGGATGAGTTTTATCATCCTGAGGCATTGTAAGAATGGGAATTTGAGTAATTGAACCCTTTTTTCCTTTTATTTTCCCTGCTCTTTCATATATTGTGGAAAGATCTGTATATAAGTATGAGGGATACCCTCTTCTTCCAGGAATTTCATCTCTTGCAGCAGATATTTCTCTTAATGCTTCTGCATAATTTGTCATATCTGTTAAAATTACAAGGACATGCATTTCAAGTTGGTATGCAAGATATTCTGCAGCAGTTAAAGCAATCCTTGGAGTTGATATTCTTTCAATCGCCGGTTCATCTGCAAGATTTATAAAAATAACACACCTTTCAATTGCTCCACTCTCTATAAATTCATCCATAAAAAATTCTGCTTCTTCAAAAGTTATTCCCATTGCTGCAAAAACAATAGCAAACTTTTCTTTCTCTTTTTCTGTTAAGATTTTTGCCTGCTTAACTATCTGAGTCGCAAGTAAATTATGAGGAAGTCCTGAACCTGAAAAAATTGGTAGTTTCTGCCCTCTAACCAAACTATTTAAACCATCAATTGCAGAAATCCCTGTTTGGATAAATTCTGATGGATAGTCCCTTCTTGTTGGATTTATAGGGAATCCATTTATATTAACATATTTTTCAGGTATTATTTCAGGACCACCATCTCTTATTTTCCCAAATCCTGTAAATATTCTTCCAAGTATTGAAGGAGAGACACCAAATTCTATAGGTTTTCCTGTAAATCTTATCTTTACCTCATTCAAACTCAAACCAGTAGTTCCTTCAAAAACCTGAACAAGTGCTTTGTCTTTTTCTATTTCAAGAATTTTCCCAAATCTACTTTCTTGATTTTGAACAATCTCAACAAGTTCTCCATATTTGGCACCTTCAACTCCTTCTATTAAAATCAAAGGTCCAATAATTTCTTTTACGCTCTCATACTTTTTTATAGAATTTATTATGTCCTTCATAATAAAATAGATTATAATTATAAAAATGAGATTGTCAAAACATGGAGGTATAAATGGTGTTAAATTATAAAAAAGCAGGTGTTGATGAAAATAAAGCAGAAAAACTTGTTGAATTTATAAAGAAAAAAGCAAAAATAACTTTTACCGAGAATGTAATTGGAGATATTGGATTTTTTGGTGGCTTTTTTAAAATTCCACAAAATTATAATAAACCTGTTTTTGTCTCTTCAACAGATGGAGTTGGAACAAAAATTTTAATTGGACAGGAAATGGAAATTTTTAAAGGCCTTGGGATAGACCTTGTTGCTATGAATTGTAATGATGTTGCTGTATGTGGCGCAAAGGTTTTATTTTTCCTTGACTATATTGCAATAGGAGAAATTAAAGGAAAACGAGAAAAAGAAATATTAGAAGGAATTGTTGAGGGATGTAAGATGGCTGATTGTTCTTTAATTGGTGGAGAAATCGCTCAAATGAAAGATGTTTATGGTAAAGATGGTTTTGACCTTGCTGGTTTCTGTGTTGGTATTGTGGAAAAAGATAAAATACTTGATGGAAGTAAAATTAAAAAAAACAATGTTTTAATTGGAATTTCTTCAAATGGGGTTCATAGTAATGGATTTTCTCTTATAAGAAAAATTTTTAAGAAAAGAGATTACCATAAATATTATGATGAAATCGGGAAAACTCTTGGCGAAGAACTTTTAAAGCCAACTTATATATATTCACAATACCTTTACCAACTCTCTTCCTCTAAACTTATAAATGCATCTTGTCATATAACAGGCGGTGGAATTGAAGGAAATTTAATAAGAGTTTTATCTAAAAAACTTAAATGTGTAATAGATAAAAATTCGTGGGAAATGCCCCCAATTTTTAAAATCATACAAAAAGTAGGTGGAATTCTTGAAAAAGAAATGTTTAATGTTTTTAATATGGGTATTGGATTAATCTTAATTACTGAAAAGGAAAATGTTGAAAAAATATTTGAAATTACCCAAACTTACAATTTTAAACCATTTATTATTGGAGAAGTAAAAGAGGGAGAAAAAGAAGTAAAAATATTATGAAAGGTCTTTTTATAAATCCACCTATTTATGATTTCTCTGCTTATGATTTATGGTCAAAACCTCTTGGTTTTTTAAAAATAATTGATTTATTTGTTAAAAATGGTTTTGAAATTTTTTATTTTGATTTTATGGATAGAAATCATGATTTTTATGAAAATGTTAAAGTAAAAAAAGATAAATTTGGTTGTGGAAGTTATTACTATAAAATTATAGAAAAACCAGAAATTTATAAAGATGTCCCAAGAAGATATAAAAGGTTTGGTTTACCAGAAGAAATTTTTTTAAAATTTCTTGAAGATATAAAAAATATTGATTTTGTTTTTATAACAACAGGTATGACATACTGGGTGCTCGGATTAAAAGAAGTAATTAAAACGATTAAAAAAAAATTTGGACCAATTCCCATAATTATAGGTGGAACTTATGCTACTTTTTGTTACCAAGATGCAGAAAATTTAGAAGTTGACTTTGTTTTTAAGGGAAAAGATATTTACAGATTTGTTAAAGATTTTTCAATAAAGTTTGGTGTGGACTTAAAATTTCCTGAAAATATTGAACCATTCTGGGATGTATACAAAAAATTAAATTATCTTGTAGTAAAAACTTCTTATGGATGTCCCTTTTCATGCTGGTATTGTGGTATAAAACAACTTGAACCAGAATATAAAAAAGTGAAGATAGAAAAAGTGGTGGAAGAAGTTATTAAAAATGTAGAAAAATTTAAAGTTTATGATATTGCTTTTTATGATGATGCCTTGCTTTGTGATTTTGAAAATCATATCTATAAAATCTTGAAAAAAATTTATGAACAAAACAAAAATATAAACTTTCACACTCCAAATGGAATACACCCCAAATATATAAATAAATTTGTTGCAGAGTTCTTAAAAGAAACAAATTTCAAAACAATACGACTTTCACTTGAGACAACTGATGAAAAAAGAATGTTAGAGTCGGGATATAAAGTTAATTTTTATGAATTTGAAAACGCAATTAGAAACTTAATTTCTGCTGGCTTTTCAAAAGAAGAAATTGGTGTTTATATACTTGTAGGATTGCCAAAACAGACACCTGCAAGTGTTTTAAATACAATTAAAATTCTGAAAAATTATCCATGTAAAATTAAACTTGCAGAATATTCTCCAATTCCTGGGACTGTTGATTTTCAAATTTCAAAAGAACTTTATCCTGAATTGCTAATTGAAAATCCATTTTTCCAGAATAATTCAATCTTTCCTGTCTGGCAATTTGAAAATAAATGGGAAATAATAAACTTGATAAAGAAACAAGTTAAATCTTGATTTTAATTCTTATTTAAAATATTTTTCTGAGAAATTTTTACCTTTCTACCATTAACATACTTAATCCCATTTGAAAATAATGTTGAATTTTCATAATCTTCACAATCTTATATTTTCCTCCAAGTCAAAAATCACAGTATCTGTAAAAAATTATTCTATCCCAAACTGCATGAATAACATAATTTTCCCAATCATTCTTATTATTTAGAATTTCGTTTTTTATTTTTTCTCTAATAAAATGATACCTTGATCTCTCTAAAATATTTTTAATCCCGCTCTAACCCATGGTAGCAATAAAACTGTGATTGTAGTTGAATTTGTAGTATAAGAATACAAATCATAGTTTAAAATTAATCCTCTTTTTTTCTATTTTTACAAATAAGGGAAATAATGTTCACAGTTTTTGTCCAGATGCTTTCAAATGAGATATTTCTACTTAAATATCTGCTTTTTGCTAATTTCAATACTTTCTTTTACGTTTTTAATAAGGTTTTTATCTTCTCCTCTAACATGAGTGAATAAATTTCATTAAACTTTTAAACTATTTTAGCAAGACAAACAATCTCTTCTGTTTCAGAAAAAAATACCAGAAGCATAAATAAGTCATGCAGAAAACCCCAACAGCCCTGTTTCATAAATTAATAAAACTCCAACTATATGGTGGATTTATTTTTTTCAAATACTTATTCATTTCTATTCCTTCTTCTTTAAAACTCTCTTCCCATTTATCAAAATCAAAAAATTCCTTCCAATTTTCAAACCTTGCACCTTTTTCCCATGTTTTATAAATTACCTTTGCAAGTCCTTCATCTCCTCTCCCTAAAAAACATTCTACACAACTTGCCTTATATGGATGAAACTTTAACTTCACATATTTATTTTTCATAAGTCCTTTTACAATCATTGACCTTTTTTCTTCATACTCTGTTTCTGAAATAAATCTTTCTCCTTGGAAAAATGTATGTGGTTTTGGAATAAAAGTATTAAAAGAAACATTAACAAAAATTATTTTTGAAATCTCGTTTATAAGTTTTACTATATCTACTATATCAGATTCTGTTTCTTCAGGTAATCCTATCATAAAATATAGTTTTATATGTCTGTAATTATTTTGTTTTGCCTGTTTAACTAAATTTATTAATTCCTGATCTTTTATATCTTTACCTATTTCCTTCCTCAATCTTTCACTTGTTTCAGGAGCGAATGTCAAATTTGTTTTCTTTATCTCTTTTATTTTTAACGCAAGTTGAAATGAAAAAGTATCTATTCTTAAAGACGGGAAAGAAATTGAAACTTTTTTATTTTTAAACTCATCAACAAGTTTTGTTATAATTTTTTCAATTTGAGGATGGTCTCCTGTTGAAAATGATAAAAGAGAAATTTCTTCGTATCCTGTATTATTAAATGCTTCTTTTGCAATTTCAAAAATTTTATCAAAACTTCTAATTCTAACAGGTTTCCAGCAAACACCAGCCTGGCAGAATTTACATCCCTGAATACATCCTCTCATTATTTCAATTGCAATTCTATCATGAACAATATTTGTTAAAGGAATTAAATACCTTGTTGGGAAATAAGTATTATTTAAATCTTTAACAATTGCTTTTTTTACTTGCTTTTTAGGTAATGAAGGAATATAAACAGAATCAATTTTATTTAAGTTTTCAAGAATTTTATTTCTGTTGCCTTTATTTTCTTTTACAACATCTACTATCTGATTTATTACTTCCTCACCTTCTCCAATAACAAAAGCATCAGTAAAAGGTATAAGAGGTAAAGGATTAAAAGAGCAATTCCCACCAACTATAACAATAGGGTGTTCATTTTTCCTATCAGATGAAAAAATTGGGATATTTGATAAATAAAGCATATTTAAAAAATTTGTATAATTGAGTTCAGAGGATAAACTAATTCCAATAATATCAAATTGAGATAAAGGTGTTTTAGTTTCAAGAGTAAATAAAGGAATATTTTCTTTTTTCATAAATTCTTCAAAATCAATCCATGGGAGAAAAAATCTTTCACATTTACAATCACTCCTTTCATTTAAAACCCCATATAAAATTCTTACTCCAAGAGAAGACATACCAACTTCATATAAATCAGGATATCCAAGAGCAAAATTTACTTTTTTTTCTTTTTTAATATAAACGTTTATTTCCTTCCCAAGATATCTTGCTGGAACTTTTACATATGGAAGTATTTTTTCTATTTTATCTTTCATTTTTAAAATAATGTTGAGTAATTTTTAATACTTGAAAGAATTATAACAGATAGAATTGAAACGATTAAAGAAGAACCACCGTAACTTATAAATGGGAGAGGAATTCCAACTATTGGAAAAATACCAATTGTCATTCCAAGATTTATTAGAAAATGGCCTGCAAACATAACAAAAATACCAGTTGCAACAAACTTTCCAAAGTCATCCTTTGTCTCCTTAACAATTTCAAGTATTTTATTCAGAAAATAGTAATATATTAAAACAAATATCAATACTCCAAGAAATCCAAACTCTTCTGCAATAACACAGAAAATAAAATCAGTATGATATTCTGGAAGAAAAGCAAGCTTTGTTTGAGTCCCCTGCATAAACCCTTTCCCTATAAAACCACCAGAACCAATTGTAATTTTTGCTTGAAGTAGATTATATCCTTTCCCAAGAGGGTCCCTCATTGGATTTATAAAAGTTAAAATTCTCTCCCTTTGATACTCCCTCATAATTGCCCATAATAAAGGAGATGATAAAATAACTATCAAAAAAAGTCCTATCAATTGTTTTCTTGTTATTCCTGCGATATAAGCGATACCTAAAAAAATAAGAATAAAAATTATTGCAGTTCCAAGATTGGGCTGTTTAAAAACAAGTAAAAATGGAATTCCAACTATTATTAAACTTGTAAATAAAACAGGAAATCTTCTTATATCTCTTCTGGAAAGATATGAAGAAAGAGTAATTATTACTATAAGTTTTGCAAACTCTGAAGGTTGAAAATAAAACCATCCAAAACCTATCCACCTTGAAGCCCTTCCTTCACCTTTAACTAAAACAATTGATAAAAAGATAAGGATTAAAGGATAAAATATATAGGTTGCTTTTTCAAGGCCTCTGTAATCACTGTTTCTAAAAATATAAACAAAGAATGTGCCAATTAAAACCCATAAAATTTGTCTTATTAAAAAACCCTCTTTTGCCAATACAATACCCTTTGAGGCACTAAAAAGAATACACAATCCAATGAAAATTAAAATATAACTGAAACTTATTAAATTCTTTTCACTAATACTATTCCTCATATATTTCAGTTTCTGTTTCATTTCCTTCTTCCATTTTTTCAGGAATAAATATTCTCTTTAGAATTTTACCTGCAATATCTGCTGCTTCTGGAGAAGACCCATAATCAAGAAAGACAACTATCGCAATTTTAGGATTATCAAATGGAGCATAACACACAAAAGCGCCATGTGTTGGTAATCCAATTTCAGTTGCTGCTCTTTGAGCAGTCCCTGTTTTACCTGCAATTTCAAGTCCTTTCACTTTGGCTCTTACACCAGTCCCAAATTCAACCACATTTTTCAATCCCTTTCTTAATATATCAAGCGTTTCAGAGTCAATATATACTGTTTTTTTCAAATATGGAGTATTTTCTTTTATTATTTCTCCTTTTTTAGAAATTATCTTTTTTACTATAAAAGGTTGCCATATATTACCACCATTTGCAACAGTTGAAATTAAATTTAAAAGTTGAATTGGTGTTGTAGTAATTGGTCCCTGTCCTATTGATAAGTTTAAAGGGTCTGCTTCGTAAGGAGATGGAATATATCCACTTGCCTCTCCAGGTAAATCAATGCCAGTTGGTTTCCCAAGTTCAAAATTTTTAGCAAATTCAATTAATCTTGAAACTCCAAGTTTCATCCCAACTGTCCCAAAAAATATATTACATGAAAAAGGTAAAGCTAGATTTATATCTACCCAACCATGTCCTTCTTCCTTCCAGCAATGAAAAACCCTATCTCTGACTTCCATAATACCAGTACATTCAATCCTATCATATTCTTTTATAATCCCTGTTTCAAGAGCAGAAATTTCTGTAATAATTTTAAATATTGAACCCGGAGGATATTGACCTTTTATCACTCTATTTAAAAATGGTTTTTCTGAATGTTTTCTTTCATCAAGATAACTTATTAAATTTTCAGGATCAAAAGCAGGTTTACTGACAAGAGCAAGAATTTCACCATTTCTCGGATCCATAATTGCAATACAACCTTTTTTTTCACCGAGTTCTTCATATGCAATTTCCTGTATGGTTGCATCAATACTCAAAATTATATCATTACCGGAAGTCCCTTCTTTTCTTCCCAATATTCTTCTTTGATGTCCGAGTGCATCAACTTCAACCTGAATACCTCCTGGAATCCCTCTTAAATATTCATCATATTTTTTTTCAATACCATCCTGACCAATAATATCACCCATCTTAAAACCTTTATTTTTTAATCTATCAAGTTGTTCCTTAGAAATTTCTCCAATATAACCAAGTAAATGCGCTGTGCCTTTACCAAAAGTATACACTCTTTTTATATCTTCCTGAACAAAAATCCCAGGTAATCTATATAAATTTTCTTCAATCAAGGATATTTCTAAACTTGTCAAATTTCTTTTTAAAACAACTCTATCAAAAGGATTGATATATTTTCTCGTAAGTTTTTTTCTCAAAGATTCTCTATCATAATTTAGTATATCTGATAATATTTCTATCACTTTTTCAACATCTTTAATATCATATGGCACAAAAACAAGATTTGCAGAAGGAGCATCTTTCGCAAGAACTCTGCCATTTCTGTCATAAATTATCCCTCTTGGAATACCTGTTTCTATCACCCTTATACAATTTTTAATAGAAAGTTGGTAATAATAAGGGTACCTTACTATCTGTAAATAAAAACATCTTACCAGAATAATGCAGGTGAAAAAAAATAAAAATTTCTTTAAAAAGTCCTCTCTTTCCATATTTTTCTTATTTCCTCTATAAACAATTCAACAATCCACGAAAACAAAAAATTATATAAGGAAAATAAAATTGCATATTTTAAAAAAACTCCACCTTGCCACATAATTTCGCCTGTCTTTTTAAAAGCAGTTAAAACAAAATATAAAAAACTAAATATGAAAATTAAAAAACATTTACTTTTAATTGATTTTACCACAAAAAATGAAGAAAAATAAACAATCAAAAGGAATCGAATAGAAGAAGAACCCGGGATATCCTTAATAAAAATATCGTTTAACAAACCAAGAATAAAACTCAAAAAAAGAGCAATTTCAATTTCTCCTCTGAAAGAGAGTAATAATAAATAAGCCAAAAAAACCGAAGGGACTATTTTAAATTTAAAAAAATTACATAAGATATATTGAAAAATAGTTACAAGTAAAACCTGCTCAAGCA
>JAMWBY010000009.1 GCA_023818745.1 Candidatus Omnitrophota bacterium | reverse complement strand
TTTTAGCACCAATTTGAGCACCTATAACAGAACTTATAGATAAAATAATTCCAATTTTTAAATTTATAAGGTCTCTTATTAAATATGCAATTGTTCCTGAAATAGAATTAAAAAGTATTGAGATAAGAGCAGTTCCGATTGCAAAGTGAATTGGGATTTTAAGGAAAAGATAAAGCAGAGGAATTATTAAAACAGCACCACCAACTCCACAAACTCCTGAAACAAATCCGGAAAAAAAACCTATTAATATACCTAAAAATTTATTATAATTATTTTTATTGTTTTGAGTTTCTTGGCTTTTTTCTGAAGAGAAAAACATTAGTATTCCTAAAAAGATTATAATAACCATAAATATGTATTTTACAATTTTATCATCAAGTTTACTTATTAAAAAAGCACCAATTTGCGAACCAATAATTCCGAAAGGCACTATTAAGATAATTAATTCTTTTTTTATTTTTTTGTTTTTATAGTAAGTTATAATTGCTGAACTTGAAGAAAATATCATTACAAAAAGAGAAGTTCCAATTGATATTTTCATTTTGCTATCAGGAGCCAGTAAATAACCCAAAAAATGATAAATAGCAGGAACCATTAATGAACCTCCGCCCATTCCAAAGAAGCCACATATAAGACCAGCAAAAAACCCTACTATCAAGCCAGTAAGAATTTCCATTTTAATTTTTACTTTTTAAATTCAACTGTGAGAGGAAGCCCTTTCTTTCTTTTCTCTTCAATTTCTTTAACAGTTTTTTCTATTAAAATATATCTTTCAGGAGATGAAGGGTGAGTGGCAAGAAATATATCTTTTGTTGAACCTGGATATTCTGCTGCCATTTTTCGCCATAAGTTTGGTGCATTTGAAACATCATAGCCACTTACCGCACATATATATGTTCCAAGATAATCTGCTTCTTTTTCAAATTCTTTTGAATAAATAAGTCCTCCAATATTTCCAAATATTCCTTGTGTGTTTACTCCAGTTGCAATAGTTATAGCAATATCAAAAATTGTTCCAAGTATTATGTTGCCTTGCATTTTTTGAACATGGTCTAAAATAGCATGAGCAATTTCATGGGATAGAACAAGAGCAAGTTCATTATCTGACTGTAAAAATCTTAAAAGCCCAGGAGTTACATAGATTCTTTTTCCATCTGTCCATGAATTTATTGTATCTGAAACCTCCGGGTTAATTGTAAGAATAAGGTCAAAAGGACATATTTTCTCTGCATTAACATTAAATTTTAAAATTTCTTTTTCCCTTTCAATCAAAAATTCAGTTGTTGTAATTGAAATATCTAATTCATTGATAATTTTTATATATGAATCTAAATCTTTTATTTTTTTACCATTTATTTCAATTATTTTATCATTAACCTTTAAACCACCTTTATAACCACCAAAATCAGGATGTAAATAAAGGATTGTTGGTATATCTTCAACTAAATATTTCTTTCTTATAATTGGTAGGTCTTCTTTTGAATAACTTTTATTTGAATGAACAATTACACCAAATGAAATTTTCGGATTTTTATTATAGTAATTTAAGGCGCCTTTTAATAATGTAAGGCCTACTTTATATAATCTTATCTTTCTATCAATAATAGTAAAAAGGACGATTTCTTTTTGTTTTTCTCTTTCTTGTTCAATTGCTTCTTTTGAGAGTTCTGGTTGTTGTAAGGTAGGAGCACATCCAGAAAATAAAAGTATAATTAAAAAAAATTTAATCATATTTTTCATTTCTGCCCCTTTATTTACTTTCTTTAAAATTTAGCATCACATTTTAAATATGTCAAACATTGTTTCTTTAAATTCTATTATGGAAAATGAGGAAGTTTGTGGTAAAATAATAAAAAAAGGAGTTTTAATGAAGAAAAATATAATTTTATTGATGATTTCTATTTTTTTACTAACAAACTGCATTAAATCTCAAAAGACAAATTCAGAGATTTCAAAAAATAAAGAAAAGATAGATAAAAAAGAAATTAAAATCGGAATGGATAAAAAGGAAGTTGAAGAAATTTTAGGGAAAAATTATAGAATTTATAAATCAGAAACAAAGATGATGGAAATATGGTTTTACGATGAGTTTTATGTTGGTTTTGACAAAAATGGTAAAGTTATTAAATTTGATATGTATGAAAAACAAGATAAAAAAGAAAAATAATTATTTTAAAAATCTTTCATCCTTATACACAATTTTCCCGTTATAAATTGTATATAAAATTTTTCCTTTTAAATTCCAATTTAAAAATGGGGTGTTTTTACTTTTACTTTTTATTTCTTTCTCTGTATAAATCCATTCAATATCTGGGTCAAAAATAACAATATTTGCCTGTTTTTCTTCTTCAATAAAACCCCTGTCTAAATTTAAAATTTTTGCTGGTGCATAAGTGATTTTATAAATTATGTCTTTAAGTTTCATTCCATAATCAACAAGTTTTAAACATAATGGCAAAAATGTTTCAAATCCAATTATTCCAAAAGGGGCATTTTCAAAACCAGATTCTTTTTCCTCAAAACTGTGAGGAGCATGGTCTGTTACTATACAGTCAATTGTTCCATCTTTAAGTCCTTCAATTAAAGATATACGGTCTTTTTCTGTTCTTAAAGGAGGAGAAACCTTTGCATTTGGATTATAACCAATAACTGCCTCTTCTGTTAATGTTATATGATGAGTGGTTACCTCACAGGTTATATTTTTAAGTTGTTTTTTATTTCTGCGGACTGACTCAACTGCCTCTTCTGTTGTTAAATGAGCAAGATGTAATCTTCCTCCTGTTAATTTTGCAAGTTTTATATCTCTTTCAACCATAATTTCTTCTGCCTCTTTTGGTATACCACCAAGTCCAAGTTTTGTTGAAATAAACCCTTCATTCATAACCCCATTTTTTGATAAATTTTCGTCTTCTGAATGGGAAATTATCGGTTTTTTATGTAATAATGTGTATTCAAGAGCGCGTCTCATAACATTACTATCCATAATACAGTTTCCATCATCTGAAAAAGCAACTGCATTTTCTTCTATCATTTCAAAATAAGAAGCAATTTCTTTGCCTTCCCTTTTTTTAGTAATAGTTCCAATCGGTAAGACCTCACATAAACTATTTTTCCCTTTTTCATAAACAAATCTGATACTTACTTTGTTATCAAGAGGTGGCTCTGTATTGGGCATACAGCATATAGTTGTAAATCCCCCACTTACAGCAGATAAACTTCCAGTATAAATTGTTTCTTCATCTTCTCTTCCTGGTTCTCTTAAATGGCAGTGAATGTCAATAAATCCAGGACAGACAATTTTATTTTTGCAGTCAATTACTTTATGATTTTTTGTAGGTATATTTTTGCCAATTTTTTTAACAAGCCCGTCTTCAATTAAAATATCAAATTTGTCTTCTTTTTTTGTTTTTGGCTCTATAAGATACCCATTTTTGATCAATATGCCCATTTAAACTTAAATTATATTTTTTTTATAAAATTTTGTCAAAAATTTTTATTTATAAATAAACCATAAAAGTAAAGTTGAAGCAGAAACAGAAACTATGCTGAACGGAAGTCCAATTTTGATAAAATCAACAAAACTTACTTTATAACCATTTTTTCTTAAAATTCCCATTCCAACAACATTACAACTTGCACCAATAGGAGTGATATTTCCACCAACGCATGTCCCAATTAAAAGACCGAAAAGGAAAACATAGGGATTTGTTCCTAAATTTTCACATAAAATTTTTATTCCGGAAATCATAGCCATAGTATAAGGAATGTTGTCAACAAATGCAGATATGAAGACACTTATCCAGACAATCATTAAGAAAATTTTAAATTCATTTTTACCTGTTTTTAATAAAAAATTTGCAATATCTTCAATAAATCCAACTTTTTTCAAAGAGCCAACAAGTATAAAAATTCCAATAAGTAAAAAGAAGCTTTCCCAATCAATATCTTTTATATTTATTTTTTCTGATTTTTTAATGATTAACCAGAAAATTCCCAAAAAACCATAGGCAAGGCAGATAAGCGCAGGAAAATATTGAAACCTATCCTGATAGAAAGAACTTAAAGCAAGAGAAAATATCGTTAAAACAAGTAAAAAAGTTGGGAAAAATGACTTTATCGCATGTTTTTCTTCAAGTGTCTTATGAATTCCTTTTTCTTTTTTGAAAAACAAATAGAGAACAAAAAAACTTAAAATTGCTCCAAATTCAACAAAGAAGAATATCCCTAATTTTCCAGTAAGTGAATTAAGTTTATAAGATGGCATATAGAAAAAATCATTAAAATTTAAATTTGCTTCCATCGCAAGAATTATACTTGGACTATCTCCAACCATTGTGGCACACCCCTGTAAATTTGAACTTATCGCCATCCCAACAAAAAGAGGGACTGGATTTATTTTATATTTTTTTGTAAATTCAAGAGCAACAGGAGCCATTATCATAATTGTAGCAACATTTTCAACAAAAGCAGAAATTAAGCCAGTAATTATACAAATAAGTAAAAAAATAATTCCTGTTGAATATTTTTTTGTGACTATTTTATCAACTATGCGGGATGGAACTTGTGAATATGCAAATAGATATGACAAAATGCTTGTTCCTAAAAAAATACCAAGGACATTATAGTTTATAAAATTTGGAATCTCTTCAAACTCAATTATTTTTAAAACTAAAAGTAAGAAAATAGCACAAAATACAAAATATAATGATTTATCCCTTCTTGTAACAATACCAATATATGCGATAAGAAAAATAATGAGTGTTAAAATTTTCATTTGATAAGTTAATTTACATCTTTTTTTTATTTTTTTCAAATTTTAGTATTTTAAAATAGGAGTAGGGTGGTTTATGTTCAGTAGGTTAAATCCCATTCTTCATAAAGGGTAGAAGATACCTCTTCAAGAAATAATGATTTTTTTATAGGCATATATCTGAAATTGTCAAAAGAGTAATATGTTATATAAAGGTCCTCTTTTGCTCTTGTTATTCCAACATAAAAAATTCTTCTTTCTTCCTCAAGTGCCATTGGGTCTTTTATTGAATAGGGATGTGGGAAATGATTATCGCAAACACCTATAATAAAAACAATTCTCCATTCAAGACCTTTTGCTTGATGAATTGTTGAAAGGATAACCGCATTTTTCACATTTGGGTTTTCACCTTTTGAATATTCTTGTAAAGTCGCATCTGATAAAAAGTCAGTAATATTTGAATATAAAGAGGATATTTCTTTTAAACTTTTTATATCCTGCAATCTTTCAATATCATCTTTATATTTCCAAGATAGATAATTTGAATATCCTGAATTTAATATGAGGTCTATACCTTCAGAAATAGGAATATTGAATATATTTTCAATAATTTTTATGTTCTTTTCAAGTGATGTTTTGCCTTTTTTTAGAAGGTTTACTTCTTTTAATTTATTTTTAAATTCATCAAAATTTTCTGATTTTAAAATTAAATCTGTTAATTTTTCAATTCCCTTTTTCCCTATTCCCTCGCACAAATTAAATATTCTTTTCCAAGAAAGTATATCTTTAAAATTTTCACTAACCCTATAATAAGCGATTATATCTTTAATATGCGCCTGTTCAAAAAATCTTAATCCACCCCTTATTACATAAGGTATTTTTAGTTTAGAAAGTTCAATTTCAAGTTCTGCTGCCTGATATCTTGATCTGAATAATACACCTATTTCTGATGGTTCAATATCAAGTTCAAGAAGTTTGTTTATCCTCTGAGATACAAAAATACCTTCTTCTTTCATATTTCTACATTTTATGACAAGGGGTTTAACTCCGCTTTTTCTTATGCTTACAAGATTTTTAGGAAACTGAATTTTATTATGAGATATTACATTATTTGCAAAATTTAAAATTTCAGGAGTGCTTCTATAATTTATATCAAGGTAGAAAATTTTTGCTTCTGGATATATTTTAGGAAATTCAATTATATTTGAAACAGTTGCACCTCTAAAAGAATATATACTTTGAGCATCATCTCCAACAACCATTATATTTTTATGTTTTTGGGCAAGTAAATATAAAATTTTGCTTTGAAGTTTATTTGTGTCATGATATTCATCTACAAGTATATATTGGAAACGGGAAGATATTTTTTCTCCTGTTTTTTCATTTTTCATAATTTTATACCAGAAAACAAGTAAATCGTCGTAATCAAGTTGATTTAAATTCTTTTTAATTTTTTGATATTCTTTATACACCCTTTCTACATCAGAAAGCAAATGTGTATATTCAGGGAAAAATGTTATTAATGTATCTCTCAAACTTTCACATCTATTTATTGATAAACTTATAAATTCTTTTATTTTTGAAGTATTTGGAAATTGTTCTTTTTTACCCACCTTTTCTATTATCTCTTTTAAAAGAGATATGGAATCTTCCTCATCAATTATTGTAAAATTTGTACTTAAATTTATTTCTTTGCCATATATTCTTAAAAGTAAATTTGCAACATGATGAAAGGTCCCTCCAATTAGACCCTTAGGATAAAAAGTTAATATTTTTTCAACCCTTGTAAGCATTTCTTTTGCTGCTTTATTTGTAAATGTTAAAAGAAGAATATTTGATGGAGACACTCCTTTTTCTATTAAATAGCAAACCCTATAAACCAAAACTCTTGTTTTTCCACTTCCTGCTCCAGCAAGAACAAGTGAAGGGCCATCTGCATTTTTTATTATTTCAAGTTGTTTCTCATTCAGATATTTTTCATAAGATATAGAAGGATAAAGTTTTAAACTCATATTTTTCTTCCAATCGTAAGATATAAAACAGCCATTCTTATTGCAATTCCATTTGTAACCTGCTGTAATATTAAAGAATTATTTTTTTCAGCAACCTCTGATTTTATCTCAATTCCTCTATTCATAGGACCTGGATGCATAATGAATACCTTTGATTTTATTTTTTCATATCTTTCTTCATCTATTCCATATAAAAAACTATATTCTTTTAAAGATGGAAGAAAGTTTTCTTTCTGTCTTTCTTTTTGTAATCTTAATAAATAAACAATATCTGAATTTTCTATCGCAGAATCTATGTTAAAAGTTATTTTTACTCCAATTTTTTCAATCTCTTTTGGAATTAAAGGGGGAGGTCCACAAACAGTCACATCTGCTTTTAGTTTTTTAAATCCCCATATATTTGATCTTGCAACTCTACTATGTAAAATGTCACCTATTATTGAAATCCTTATTCCTTTTATTTTTCCAAATTTTTCTTTAACTGTAAATAGGTCTAAAAGTGCCTGGGTTGGATGTTCATGACAGCCATCACCTGCATTTATAACTGAACAGGAAACATTTTTGCTTATAATAAGAGGTGCACCTGAAATAGAATGTCTTACAATAAAACAGTCAACCTTCATCGCCTCTATATTTTTTGCAGTATCAACAATTGTCTCACCTTTAGAAACAGAAGAAGAACTTACATCAAAACTTAAAACATCTGCACTTAATCTTTTTGCTGCAAGTTCAAATGAAGTTCTTGTTCTTGTGCTCGGTTCAAAAAATAGATTAACAACAGTTTTGCCTCTTAAAGCAGGAACCTTCTTTACTGAACGACTACTTACATCTTTAAATGAATCAGCAACATTAAGAATTATTTCTATCTCTTTGCTTTCAAGTTCTTCAAGACCTATTAAATCCTTTCTTTTCCATTCCATTTTTTTACAATTACTACCTCATCTATTTTGTCAATTTCTCTTAATCTTACCTCAACCATTTCATTATCCTGAATTTCAAATTTTTCTCCTATAAAATCTGCACAGATTGGTAGTTCTCTATGTCCTCTATCAATAAGAACAAAGAGTTTAACAAATTTTGGTCTTCCCATATCAGTTAAGGCATCAAGAGCAGCTCTTATGGTTCTACCTGTGTATAAAACATCATCTATTAAAATTACTTTTTTATCATCAATATCAAACAAAATTTCAGTCGTCCCAACAACAGGATTTGCCCCTATTTTACTGAAATCGTCTCTGTATAAAGTTATGTCAAGATATCCAACAGGTATATCTTTTGAAAGAAGTTTCTTGATTCTATCTGCTATAATTGCTCCTCTTCTTTTTATTCCAATAATAACTGCTTGGTCAATTCCTATTTTTTCTATTTCTTCTACCATTTTTTTTATAATTTCATCTATCTTTACCTTATCCATAATTTTTCTTTCCATATTTAAATATTACCATTAAAATTAAAGAGAGTAAAATGAGATTGCCCTTTGTTTTTCTTAATAATTATTTTTGCATCAGATACTTTTTAAAAATTGGACTTGACAAAATAAAAAATATATGTTATTTGTATAATAAATATTATAAAGATATTATAAAATAAAGAAAAAAAATGGAAGAAATTATTGAAAGATTGAAAAATGGAGTAGAAAAAGGACATCCTATTCCTATCTACTATCAGATAGAAAAGAAGGTAGAAGAAATGATAGAAAAAAAGATTATATTACCTGGAGAGCGAATACCAGGAGATATAGAGTTAAGTAAATCTCTTAATGTAAGTCATATAACTGTAAGAAAAGCATTTTCAAGATTAATAGAAAAAGGGTTGATAGAAAGAATACCAGGTGCAGGAACATTTGTTAAAGAAAGAAAAAAAGAAAGCATTCCCAATATTGGATTTTTTTATATTCTGGAAGCAGAGATTATTATGTTGCGTAGGATAGAATTCACCCAGAGATATTTAACAAAATATAACTATGATTTGAAAATCATTGGCTATGAAAAGGATTTTTTTGAAAAAGTGGATATTTACGAGGAAGTTCATAGAAAAAATCTTAAAGGTGCGATTATTCAGCCAATTATTACAGATTGGTGCAAAGAGGCATTAATTAAACTTGAAGAAAAAAACTTTCCTCATGTTCGCATAGGAAGTGGAATTTTTATAGATGAATTAAAAGCACCTCTTGTAAGAGGTGATGATTATCAAAGGATTAGAGATGCTCTTAATTATTTGTGGAAATATGGACACAGAAGTATTGGTATTATAGTAAATTATAAAAATAGCGAAACTGAGAAAGGATATTATAATTTTTATTTGGAAAAAGGAAAGAAACCAGAGAGAAAATGGTGTATGAGTGTTGAATTTTCTGGTCCTCCTGATAAATGGGAAAAATTACCTGGGGCTCAAATTGCAAGGGGATATTTAGACCAAAATCCTGATATAACTGCTTTAATAGTAGAGCACCCTTCTGTCTGTATAGATTTTTTGAAACAAGCAATTTTAATGGGGAAAAAAGTTCCTGAATGTCTTTCTATTATGTGTCTTTCTGATTGGGAAGGGATGGATGCTACATTTCCAGCAATAACATCTATGTATTTAAGCGATAAAGAAATGTCTGAAAGTGCGTGTGATTTACTCTTTGATGTTATTAAAAATGGATTTCAAAAGAAAATTATAAAAAAAATAAAATACAAACTAATTGAAAGAGAATCTGTAACCGCACCTTCAATAAATAGTGAAAATTTAATAAAAAAATAGAAAGGAGGTGAAAAAATGTGCAAAGTAAAAAGAAGCATCCGCCAATGCTTTTTGGCGGAGAAAAGAACTGGATTTACATTAATAGAGTTACTTGTGGTAGTGGCGGTAATTGCGATTCTTGCAGCGATGCTTTTACCAGCATTAAGTAAAGCAAGAGAAAAAGCAAGACAAGCAGCATGTATAAATAATTTGAAACAGATTGCCTTTGGTTTTATGCTTTATCTTGAGGACTATGACGAAAGATTCCCAAGAAGAACAGAAGGTGCTAAATATTGGCGCACACATATTCTTGACTATGTTACTACAGGTAGATATTCTAAGTCAGAGTATGAAGTATTTCATTGCCCATCTCACAGAAATTTCCAATTTGCCAATTCAGGGATTTCTTATGGATACAATTATTATGGAAGCGATGGAAAAAATGGATTTGGATATAAATCTCATCCACCACCACCTTCTCGTTCTGTAAAATATAGTGAAGTGAGAGATCCATATAATACAATAGTAGTTGCTGATAGTTCAGGATATTTACCACCAACCGTTACAGATATTATTTTACACACAAAGATTGGTTCTACTTATCCTATCGGGAACAGACACTCAGGTGGTGCTAATGTTCTATGGGCTGATTGGCACGTCACATGGCATCCAAAAAAATATTTAGATGACGGAACAGATGCAACTTTAAGATTCTGGACAATAGATAAGGATTGAAGGTTTTTAAAAGAAGGAGGTTACATAAAATGGAAAAAAGAGGGAGTTTTTTATTTTTTATTTTTCTTTTATTTTTTCTACAAGGGAATGCACAAAAATCTTTTTATTCACTTATTATAGATGATAAATGCATAATAAAAGTAGAGGATTTAACTCCTAGTTCTCCAAAGGATTTTCCATTTGAAATTTCTTTCACCTCAGAAAAAGTTTTTGGAGAAAAAGGGCTTCTTGTTAAAACTCAAAAAGGAGGTGGTTTTGTGAGTTTAACCACGCCTTATATACAGGTAAAACCACAGACAGATTATTCAGTAATTGTTAATTTTTATGCTTTAAAATCAACTTCTGAGGAGAAAGTCCAACTTTTAATAAGAGAATTTGAAGTAAATGAAACAAAACCTATCCAGCCCTACATAAAAACATCACAACAAAGCATAATGAAGCAGAAAGAATGGTTTATAGAGAACAGAACGTTTAAAACAGGGGAAAAGACAGATAGAATTAATTTATCTATTGTGATTTCAGGAACAAATCCTTTTGAAGTTATAGTTGGTGGGGTTATTTTTGAAACTAAAAAGAAAATAACATGGAAAGATTTTGAAAATAAGTTAAAAGAATTACAGGAAGAGGCGTCAAAAAGAAAACAGATATCAGAAAGGACTTTTGTTTTTACCAGAACCCAGGCAAAATATGGAATTGAAAGAAACTATATGGGAAGGTGGACAGATAGACCTTTACATTTAGATAAATTGTTAAGAAATACTAAATATGTTTTAAATCCTTATGAGAGTTTTTTAAAAGATATGAAAATGATTAAAGATATTTATGACCTTGATGGTTTTGCTTTTTTCCCAGAGACAAAAGATAGAACTATTCTTTACGATTATGTGGAAAAAGCAGATATTAAGGACTTTAAATTATTAACAGAGTTTCTTCCCTCACAAAATATAGAAGAAAAAGGAAAAATTCTTGAAAGAGCAAAAAATTGTCCATTTTCTTTTAGAATAAATGATAAGATTGTTATCACTTCTTATAATGCTCACTCTTTAACACCTAAACAATGGGATAATATTTTGGAAGAGTTAAGAAGCAAAAATGTAGCAGATTTTGTTTTTCTGCCAGCACTTAGTTTGGGAGTTAGGTTTATACAGGATTTTCAGAAGAGAATTCCTATTGATGAAATAGATATAAACAAAGAAAAAGAAAATTTAAAAGCATATGCCAATATCTGTGATGGACTTTATTACCATTGGCCAGCTGCTTTTAAAACAATAGAAAGAACTTTTGATAGAGAATATTATGAGAAATTTTTTATTCCTATTTATAAAAGTATATTGAGTCAGCCAGAATATAAAAATAAATATTTTGGTTTAAGTGGAGTCCTTTCACACAGTAATCCTTCTTTATCAATTGGAATAGAAGAAGATAATACAAAAACTTTGAGGTATTCTTTTGAAGCAGCAATGGAAGCCAAACCAGATGTAATAGTTTTACCTGAATGGGATGAACAAAATGAAAACACTTGTATAAGGCCTACTGTTTATAACTCTTTTTCAACAGGAAGGATTTTAAGATATTATATGAGCAAAATTAAGGGGAAAGAACCGACTCCTATCCCAGGAGATGACCTTAATATACCAAACCTTATAATAAGTTATAGGAAGATAATAGTTCTGGGAGAAAAATTGAAAATAGAATTGTTAAATGTTCCTGATGCATCAATAAGTGAAAAATATAAGGTTATTTTGATTTTAAAAGATGAAAAAGGAAATACGGTAGATAAATTTGAACCTGTAGAATTTACTACATCTATTCTCTCAGACAAAACATACATTATTCCTTCTGAAAAATACTCAAAATATAGAGTTTTAGTTCCATCTTTAGTTATACAAAATTATAAAGGTAAAAATTTGACATTTGAAAATGGTTTTCATCATATAAATTTAAGAGGGACATGGACATGGGATTTTAAGTATGTAAAACAACCATTGAGAGACCTTATCAATCCTGCTGAATGTATTTTCAAAATGAAAGAATATGATGAAAAAACAGGAATTATGACAGTAGAAGGAAGTTTTAGTTGTAATGAACCAATAGCATTTGTAGAAGTATTAGAAGATGATAGTGTGGTTTATGCAGTTGACGACAAAGATGAATATTTTAGAAATAATCCAGATTATGCACTTTTTAGGATAGAATACAGGTCTTTGTTTTATGGAGATAAAACTAAATATTTGGATGGGAAAATTAGGATAGTTGATGGTAAAAATATAAAGTGGTTTAAACAAGAAGAAGGGGATGGATTTGTTGAAGCAAAAGATGAGATTACATCTGAAAATGTATTTAAGTTAAATACACCTGTTTCTTCTCATACAAGAGCAATATTTTTCGCTATTCCTGAAAAAACTTTTGATAGTTGTATATTGGATTTTGATTTCAATCTTTTAAAAACTCAGATACCTTTAAAAAAAATAATTGAAAAAGAGATATATTCTATAGAACTTAATGGGATTATTCTTACAGTTTCAAAATATTATAAACAACCAGATATACCTTACCATCTTGATAGAAATTCTTGTTGGTTTGTAGCAAAAATTAAACCTGAAATTCCAACCTCTATCATACATACAAGAATAATTACAAAATCTGGAAAGACATTTAGAAGTTTACCTTTAATAGTTCCCATTAAAAATACAGAAATTGCAAAATTAAGAATTTATTCAGATTTTTACGAAAAACCCATAGATATAGATATAGAGAAATTTAGAGTTCCTGAATTAAATTACGAATTTAGTGATCAAAGAGGAACCATTTTTTATACACCCTATGGAAGACCATTTTGGGCGCAATTAGGTGGATTTATAGATTCAAGCACAGGTATAGGTGCAACTGGAGGCCATGCAGAATCTTTGTATGCTCACCTAAATGGGCAAAATTATCCTGAAAAATTTAAAACATATTCACCAAACTGGGAAATAAAAGATGGTAGGAAAGTTTTATACTTTGATGGGTATGGAAATTTCATAACTCTACCAAGGGAAACTATACCAAGACATTCCTCGTTTAAAATTTCTTTTGAAATTATGCCTGTTCATTCAAAAGACCAGTATTTACTTGTAGTTGGAAGATATAAAGAGTTTTCAATTTATATAGAAGATGGAAAACTTAAAGGACGTTTTATAGCAAAAGGAACTATATATGATTTTGATACAAATTTGGAAATACCTCCTGGAAAATGGTCTAAAATTGAAATAAAATATGATTTTGAAAAAATGGAATTTGATGTTAATGGAAGAAAATTTGTAAAAGAATGCAAAGGGGTATTAAGGGATATGGGAGCAGTGGGATTTGGTGGTTTTGGGAAAACAGAGATAGATGATAAATATGGTGGAAATAAATGGTGGTTTGAAGGATATTTGCGTTCATTAAAAATTATTCATAATTCAAATTAAAATAGGTTATTTTAAAATGGAAAAAGAAATAAGAAGTGACAGAATTTTTCCTTTAAAGGATGCATCTTTTTATCCTGGAAATGATTTTTGTGATATTTTGTATTTTGCTCCTATTGTGAAAGATAAAAAAAGATTGTGGCTTTTAACTGAAGCAAAAAAACCTTTTATTTTCATTGACCATTATAAGTTTGAACCTGTAAAAATAAAAAAAGGAAAATTTAGATGGATTGACTATGGGATAACTGATTTAGAAATTGGAAAACCAAGAGGATTTGCACAGTTAAAATTTTTTGGAATTAAATATAAAGAATCTCTTAATTCATATTTTGTTGTAACTACTCAGATAGATGAAGAATTAGATGGGGATATAGAGAATGTAGAAAAAGTACTTTTTGGGTTATCAATGAAACAAGCTGGGTATTCCTTTATAAATCCTTCTATTATTGAGGTTGGAAAGCAAGTAAAATTTACTTTAATTTATAGATCTGGGGAAAAAGGATTATCTGAAAGAAGTTATATAAGATTCAGTGTGCCGAATGTTTTCTCTTATCCACAGGTAAAAAATAAATATGGAGATGGATATTTTAAAATAACTCATTCTGATTGTAAAATTAAATTTGAAGAAATTAAAATATCAGATGAATCACACAGACAGATAGATGTAATATATTTTTTGCCAGAAGGTATTAAACCATTTGGAGAGATAATTGTTGAATATAGAACAGATGATGTTTTTAAATGTCCTGTAACCAGTAATACAACAGAAAGAAGATACTGGTTTTCCAATATGCCTGTGCTATCACCTGCTGTTTGTGAGAATAAAAAGAAAATCTTTGTTCCTGTTTTGAAAGAAAATGGTCATTATACTAATTTTATTGCAGCAAATCCAGAAAGAATCCATCTTTTTTTCCCTGGAAGAGTAAGAAAAAAGAAAAATATAAAACTTGTGGGAGTTATTACTGACAGATATAGAAATATTGTTGAGGATAAAAACTGGAAGATAAAATTTCATTTAAAAATTGAAGGAAAGAAAGAATTGGAAATAAAAAACATTTCAAATTATTTTACCAATAGATATAGATTCTGTTTAAATTTTGATAATTTAGACCCTGGAATTTACAGAGTTAAAGCGATAAATGAGGATACAGGAGAAATTATTTCTATCAGTAATCCATTAGAAATTATGGACGAGAAAGATTCAAGAGAAGAAATTTACTGGGGAGAAATACATGGTCATACTGAAATGAGCGATGGTATTGGGAAATTTGAAGAATTATATATAAATGCTAAAGAAGTTGGAAATCTGGATTTTGCTTCTGCTGCTGACCATGCATGTTATTTTACAGATAATCAATGGGAATGGATGCAGGATATAACAAATAGTTTTAATAAAGATGGAGAGTTCTGCACTCTTATAGGATATGAATGGGCTGGAAATCAGGGACATAGAAATATTTATACTTCTGAAAATAAGTTAAAACTTTTTCGTGGTATGTATGAACCCACAAGTAATCTTGGAGTTGTTTATAAAGAAGTTGAAGAATTATATGGAGAAAAAGTTGTAGCAGGTCCTCATACAAGACATATAAGTCATTTCTGGGAATTTCATAATAGTTTTATTGAAAGATTTTATGAAATTTATTCAATGTGGGGATATTTTTGCGAATCTGCAAATAAACTTTTAAATGAAGGAGCTATTGTTGGTTTTACAGGAGGTGGAGATTGTCATTCAGGGAAGGTATTCTTTTCTCCCGAAGAAAAAGGAAAGCAAGGGAAAACCGATTTAGGTATTTCTAAAGGTAGTAGATATAAATGTGGTATTACAGGTGCTTTTTTGAAAAAACTTGATAGAGAAAATCTTATTTATGCTTTAAGAAATAGAAAAACTTATGCTACAACAGGAGATAGAATATTAGTTGATTTTTCTATTTCTGGATACAAAATGGGCGAGATAGGGAAAACAGATAAAGTTTTATTAAAAGCAGATATACATGGTTGTGATGTAATTGAAAAAATTGAAATAATTAAAAATGGAAATCTCTTTTATATTGAAAAGCCAATGAAACTGGATTATAAGTTAGAATATAGAGAAAAAGAACTTAAAAGAGGTAAATTCTGGTATATTCTAAAAATAACACAAAGAAATAAAGAAATAGCATATACCAGCCCTATCTGGTTAGAAATTTTTTAGGTGTTTATTCTATTAAAATATAAGGTTGATAGAAAGGCAAAGGTTCTGTGAAAGAATTCAAAACAATCCATTTTACAAAGAGTTTAGGAGTAATTTCTATTGGATGAAGAGGAGAACCTGCAAGAACTGTTCTTAAAATTTCTCCTTTTTCATTACATAAAAATCCTCTCACCCTTTCTTCTCCACATTTTAATACTCTTAAATCTTTCATATTTTTATCTATAAAAAATTTTGTTTCTGGACATTTTAAAAAAATTGTCTCTCCTATAAAAACTTTATTTGTAATACCACAGAGTCCATTTTCATTTTTTAAAAAAACTATAATTTCTAAAAATTTTTCTCTTGGTATATGTATTTCGTATCTATCCCACCAGTGAGCATTATTTCTTTTTAAAATTACTTTATTGTTTATGATGATTTGAATATGCCCATCAGTTCCTTCAAAAAATAAAGTTGGATTATTAAAATATTCTGGAACTTTTATGGTTGTTTTGTATATAATTTCTCCTTTATAATTCACAGGCAAAATATTTAAAACCTGTAAATTGTTTGCTGATGGAATTTTCTTCCAGAATTTGTTGCCAATTTTTAATTCCCATGTTTTAATTTCTTTTCCTATTGAAATTCTCGGTCTAAATGAATTAATTAGATTTTCATCCTCTATTATAATAGTATTTTCACCTGAGTGTAAAAATGGAGAAATATCAAAATCCATCCCAGGATAAAACTGTAAAGGAATTACGATTTTATTTATTTTTAATAGTGTATCTTTTGAATTTCCAAACTTTAGCATTGTTTTTTTATTATAATTAAGAATAAACCAAGTTTCTCTACAATCACAATCCAATCCCTCACAGAACAATTTTTTTCCTGGATGATTTAAACTTAAAGGAATAGGATACCAGTTAGATTCTATTTTATTCTGTTTTTTGATTAATTCAGAGCAAGGAATAAGTTTTCCATAAAGAAGATTAGAATTTTTGTATATATATTTAAGGATTTTCACCATATTTTTCTCTCCACAAAAGTGCCCTCTCCAAAAAGCAACAGTTTTTCCTTTAGTAACAGATTTAAGAATAGTCGTGCTTTCTAAATCATCTGTTTGGACAAATGTTTTTGCATTTCCTATATCTTCTGCCAAATGGGCATCAGAAACACCAACAACTGGGATAGAATATCCTTTTTTCAAAATTTTTTCTGCAAATTTGCGAGCTTTTTCAGGAGAGGCAGAAGAATAATTAAATGCCTCTATTCCAAATCCCTTCTTATTTTTGAAAACAAAATATTTGCTTGAAGTTGGGTGTGCCTGAATGACCAATAAGTTTTTTTCTTCCCAAATTTTTATAATTTTTTCTGGTGGGTCATTATTTTTAATTTCTTTTATTTTTCCTAATAAAAGTAGATGATTTCCTTCTTTATCCTTTATTTCTTTACCATAAATAATAGGAAAACTATCAGGTACTTTTTTTGAAATATATTTTAACCCTTTTGTTGTATTATGGTCAGTAATAGCAATAGCATCAAGTCCAGAAGAAACTGCAAACTGAAAAACTTTATCAGGTGTTAATGTTCCATCAGAAAATATTGTATGAGTGTGGAAGTCAACAGCAATTAAATATTTTGCAGTTAGAAACTTTAAAATTTTTTTTGTAAAAATTAAAGACGATTTAAGTCCATAAGTATTCATACCACCAATCCATATCACAGGTTTATTGTTGTTTTTTAGAAGACATATAAAACTTGAAGGAAATACTTTATAAAATTCTTCAGGCAATTGATCTTTAAGGTTTTCTGGAGCATATGAAAATAAAGAAATAATAAAAGAATAATCTCCTTTCCATGATGGGCAATTTATTAAATCAATTTGATAAAAAATTGAAAGGAAATTTATTAATTTTTTGGTGTTTTTAAAGTGACTTAAATTCCATACAGGCCTTTTTTCAACATGAAAATATTTAAAAAAATTTTGTTTTGGGAAAAAGTAAATATACATTTTCTAAACTAAGAAAGTTAAAATTTAATTAATGAAAAGACATCATAATCTTTCAGTTTATCCCTGCCAGAAAGTTCTTCAAGTTCAACTAAAAATAGTATTTTTCTAACAATTCCACCACACTTTTCTATAAGTTTAGCCGAAGCATACGCAGTTCCACCTGTAGCAAGTAGGTCATCAACAAGAACGACCTTTTCTCCTTTTTTAATTGCATCCTCATGAATTTCAATAACATCTGTTCCATATTCAAGGTTATAACTCATTTTTATTTTTTTCCAAGGAAGTTTTCCCGATTTTCTTATAGGAACAAATCCAGCTCCAATTAGATATGCAACAGCAGCTCCCAAAATAAATCCTCTTGATTCAATAGCAACAACTTTTTTTATATCCTTTGGTATTTCTTTTTTAAATATTTCAATTACTTCTTTAAAAAGTTGGTTATTCTGTAAAATCGGAGTTATATCCCTGAAAAGAATGCCTTTTTTAGGGAAATCAGGAATTGTCCGAATATATTTCTTTAAATCCTTCATTTTTCATCTCCTCCCATTCTTCCTTTAATTTTTTTAAACATATTTTTTTTATCTGATGAATTCTTTGTCGTGTAACTTTAAGTTTTTCTGCTATTTCTTTATAACTATATTGTACATTATCTTCAAGTCCATAGTATAGTTTTAAAACTTTAAACCATATATCAACATTTGCCCTTTTCTCTTTTTCTCTTATTCTTTCAAATATCTTATTTAAAATATCTTTATTCCTTAAAATTTTCCATGATTTGTCTGTTTTTTTATGATTTGTATTTATAATATCAAAAAGGTCAACATCTTTCTCTCCATCATAAAAATCAGAGGAAATAATTTTAAATTCTTCAGAGTATTTCTTAAGTTTCTTCACCACACTAATAGGGATTTTCAATTCTTTCGCAAGTTCCTCATCTGTTGCATTTCTACCTAATTTCAAATTATAAATGTTATTAATTTCATCCATCTTCTCTTTAAAATCATGATATCTTTCAGGTATTTTTAAAATTTCAAATTCTTTCATTAATGCCCTTAAAACAAATCTTTTTATCCAGAAATATGCATATGTTCCAAACTTTACTTTTTTTCTAAAATCAAATTTTTCAATTGCTTTCAATAATCCAATATTTCCTTCAGCAATTAAGTCAGGTAGTATTTCAGGAGAAAAAGCATATTTTCTTGCAATGTGATAAACAAGTCCCTGGTTTTCTCTAATGAATTTTTCTTTTAATTCTTTATCCCCTTGCCTTATTTTGGTTATAATTTTTTTTTCAGATTCAAGAACTGAATTTTTTTTCTTTTTATTCATTTTTTATACTTTTTTTAATTTTTTCAATTAAAAAATTCAATTCAATTCCTTCATTTAAAATTCCACTTACAAATTTTTCATTCCCTCCACCCTTTAAATATTTAGATAAATTTTTTACTATTTTGATTGCAGAAATTTCATTTTTCAAGTTATCAGAAATTTTAAATACAAAATAATTCTTATCATCTATCTTAAATGTCAAAAAGACAATGCTATTTTTTTCCTTTTCTACAATTTTATCAGCAATTTTTGAGACATATTCTCTATCTTTAATATTAAGTTTTTCATAAAAAAACTTTATTTCTTTTTCTTCTTTTATAACCTTCTGAGGCGCCTTTAAAATTTTTTCTACCAGATTTTCTATCTCCATATTTACATATTTTTCAATCAATTTCTCCTTTTCTTTTAAATCTTCCATCATTCTTTCAATTCGTATATAAATTTTTTCCGGAGGTGTTTTCAATAGGTTTGAAATATTCTTTAAATTTTCTATCATTGAATTTAAAAAATATTTAAGACAATTTTTATATGTTATTGCCTCAATTCTTTTTAAATTTTTTCCAATTGTTGAAAACGAAGTTATGTGAAATAAAAATATGTCCCCTGTATTTTTTAAATGAGTTCCACCACATACTTCTTTATGAAAATTTCCTGTTGAAATAACTCTTACCTTTTCTCCATATTTTTCAGTGAATAAAGCAATTGCTCCCTTTTCAATTGCTTCATTTAATTGCATTTCTTCAACTAAAACAGGCGCTTTTTCAAATATTTTTTCCCATACTAAATTTTCAACTTTTTTAATCGTATCTTCATTTATATCAGTAAAACAGACAAAATCAAATCTTAATTTATCATCTCCAACATAAGAACCTGCCTGTCTAACTTCTTTTCCAATTATCTCCCTTAAAGCATAGTGAAGAAGATGTGTTGAGGTATGATTTATTGATATTTGTTTCCTTAATTCCTCATCAACATTTAAATAAAATTCCTCATCAATTTTTAAGTTTTCAATTTCTCCTTCCAATACATTTCCTATATGATAAATAATGCCCTTTTCATCAATTTGAGTATCAAGGACTTTAAATTTAAACCCATTTTTTAAAATTACTCCTCTGTCACCAATTTGACCCCCTCTTTCAGGATAAAATGGTGTTTTATCAAAGACAAAAAGATAATTATTTTCTCCTTCATAAATGCCTTTAAGTTTCCCTTTCTCTGAAATTTTATCATATCCGACAAATTGGCTCTCTATAATTTTATCAGAAGTCATAATTTCTTTTTTCTTTATTCCTATTTTTGATTTTGTTCTTGATAACTCCTTCTGTTTTTTCATATATTTTTCAAACTCAGGCCAGTTGACCTTCATATTATATTGAAAAGCAAGTTCTTCTATTAAATCTTTTGGGATGCCATATGTATCATAAAGTTTAAATAATGTTTCTCCTTTTATCTCTTGGTTTTCTTCTTTCTTTACTACATCAAAAAATATTTTTCTTGAGGATGTGACTAAATAATGAAATTTTTCTTCTTCCTCATGTATTACCTTTTCAACTAAATCTTTATTTTCTATAAGTTCAGGATAAACATCTCCCATTATTTTTATGACAACTTTAGAAAGTTTGAAAAGAAATGGTTCTTTTAATTCAATATCAAGCCCACTTAAACATGCTTTTCTTATAATTCTTCTTAAAACATAACCGCGTCCCTCATTAGATGGTAAAACACCATCAGAAATTGCAAAAACAATTCCTCTTATATGGTCGGAAATAATCCTAAAATTCCTTTGGTTTTCTTTATATGAAAAACTGCTAAACTCTTCAATCGCTTTTATAATTGGTAAAAAAAGGTCTGTGTCATAATTTGTTTCTACACCTTGTAAAATCCTTGATATTCTTTCAAGTCCCATTCCTGTATCAACACCTCTTCTTTTTAAAGGAGAAAGAGAACCATTTAACTCTTTATTATATTGAGGAAATACAAGATTCCAAAATTCAAGAAATCTATCACAATTACATCCAGGTTTACAACTATCTCCACAACCTTTTTCTTTTCCAAAATCGTAATAAATCTCTGTGCAAGGGCCACAAGGACCGGTATCTCCAGCAGGACCCCAGAAGTTATCTTTTTCTCCAAGAGGAATAAGTTTTTCTTCAGGAAAGAATTTTTTCCATATTTGTTTTGTTTCTAAATCATCTTTAAAATATGAAATCCATAATTTATTTTCAGAAATTTTTAATTTTTCAACAACAAACTCATAGGCCCATTCAATCGCTTCTTTTTTAAAATAATCACCAAATGAAAAATTACCAAGCATTTCAAAAAAAGTATGATGTTTTCCACTTGCGCCAATTTTTTCAAGGTCACTATCTTTTCCACCTGCTCTTAAACATTTTTGACAGGTTGTTGCTCGTTTATATGGAAGAGGAATATCAGTTGCCCAGAATTTTTTAAATTGAACCATACCAGCATTTGTAAAAAGTAAAGTAGGGTCTTCAAAAGGAATTAAACTACTACTTTTAACGATTTTATGGCCTTTGCTTTCAAAAAATTTTAAATAAAGTTCTCTTATTGATTTACTTTCCATTTTTAGATTTTTCAAAAATTTAAAATAAATAATTACTTTAACATTTTATCATTTTTCATAAGTTTTTTACAAATAAGCGGTTAAGAAGATGAGTCCTGTAAAAGTACTTTTTCTATTATTTCTTCAGAGAATCCTTTGCTTTTTAAACTCAATATAATTGAGTTTTTATTTTTACCTTCTAATTTAGAAACTACTTTTTTACATATTTCTAATTCTTTCTCAAAGTCATAATTCTTTTTAATTTTTTCAATTACTTCTTCTTTAATTTTTCTTCTTTCCAGTTCTTTTAAAATATAGTAAATTCCCTTTCCTTTATCTTGTAATTTTTCTATAATTTTTTTAGCAAGGGAATCGTCATCTAATAGTTTTCTTTTTTTAAATTCTTTCAATATTGAGGGAGTAATTTCAGGAACTTTTTCAATTATTTCTTTTTCAGAATAATCCCTTTTTCTTAAAAGTTTTAAAATCTTTTTTAAAATTTCTTTTTCTTCTTTCACAAATCAACCCTTATTATTTTTCACCTTTTATAACTATAAATCTACTGAAGTTGCCATATTTTATCTGGACAATAACATCAGCATTTTTAGGAATACTTTTAATTGCTTTTCTATAATCAGATATATTTGAAATTTTATAATCTCCTATCTTCTTTATAACAGTTCCAACTTTTATTCCACTTTCATCTGCTGGTGAGCCAGTTTCAACATATATAACAACAACTCCTTCAGTATCTTCTATTCTATATTGAGATTTTACATCTTCAGAAATAGAAGCAACTTTTATTCCTCTCCAAAGTTTTTCTTCTGTTTCCTGAGCAATAGGAACTTCTTCTGGCATTTCTCCAACTACAACAAATAAATTTATTTTCTTTTTATCTCTCCATATACCAATATTTACTTTTTTATCAGGAGGAGTATTTGCTACTTTCATCTGTAAATCCTTTCCATTTATAACTGGAGAACCATCATATTCAATAATTACATCTCCTTCTTTTATTCCAGCCCTTTCGGCTGGTGAGTTTTTTTCAACCTGTGCCACAAGAACACCTTTTATTTCTGAAAGTCCTAATGATTTTGCAAGGGCTTCGTCAAGTTCCTGTAAATATATCCCAAGATAACCTCTTACAACTTTACCTTTTTCTCTCAATTGAGTAAAAACTCTTTTGGCAAGATTAATAGGTATTGCAAATCCAATTCCTTGTGCAGCATAAGGAGCAATTATAAATGTATTTATTCCAATTACCTCACCTCTTATATTTACAAGTGGACCACCTGAATTCCCAGGGTTTATTGCAGCATCTGTCTGTATAAAGTCCTCATATTGAGTTATTCCAAATCCACTCCTTCCTTTTGCACTCACTACACCAACAGTTACTGTTTCTTCAAGGCCATAGGGATTCCCAATTGCAATTACCCATTCTCCAACTTCAATTTTGTCTGAATCACCAAGTTTTACTGTGGGTAAAGGCCTTCCAGTATTTATTTTGATTAAAGCAAGGTCTGTTTTAGGGTCTGTTCCTATAACTTTTGCTTCATATTTTCTCTCATCTCCAAGTAACTTTACAAGAATTTTGTCAACTCCTTCAATTACATGATTATTTGTTAAAATATAGCCATCTTCATCAACTATAAATCCAGAACCAAGTCCTTCCTGTTTTTTCTTATATGTTTTTGGCTCTCTTCTTCTCGGGAAATTAAAATCAAAAGGAGACCTAAAAAATTCTTCTATATCACCAAATGGATCCCAGTATCTATATGTGATAATTTTTTCAGTTGTGATTTGAACAACAGATGGTTTTACTACTTTTGAAACCTGAACAAATGCACTTTGTAAAGTTAATGGTTCTTCAAGAGAAACCTGAGTGATTCTCCCCTGGATAATATTTTTGCTTTCGGATTTCTTTTCTATAGCACTATAACCAGTAAAAACAAGAAATGAGAAAACCAGACCTAAAATAAAACCAGCTATAATATTTTTTCTCATAGTTCTTCCTCCTTTTTTATTTTAGATGTATTTTTTGATAGAAAAGTTTATTTTACTTTAACCCATCTTCCTTCTTTTATTGATTTTTCTACACTTTCAATAACTTCCTGACATTTAACTCCATCATAGAAATTAGGATTTGGATTATCTCCTTTTGCAATTGAATTAAGTATGTCTGCAATCATATTAACAAAACTTTCACCATATCCAATTATATGACCTGCTGGCCACCAGTTTCCTGCATAAGGATGGTCTGGGTCAGTTGCAATTATTTTCCTAAATCCAGAAGTTCCTTTTTTCTCATCTTCTCTACTATAATATTCAAGTTCATTAACTCGTTCAAGATTAAATACAATACTTCCTTTACTCCCATTTATTTCAAATCTTTGATGATTTTTCCTGCCAGGAGCAAATCTTTTTGCTTCAAATGAACCAAGCGCTTCATTTTTAAATTTTGTTAAAAATATTGTTGTATCATCAACATCTACAATTCCCTTTTTTTCACTTTTTTCTTTATATACAAGGCCAGTTTCAAGTTCATCCTTTTCTACCAATACATGTCTTTTTTTAATAAATGTCTTTTTTGTCACAATACCTTCATCAAATTCGCCTACAAGATATCTTGCCATATCAATAATATGAGCATTTAAGTCACCATGAGCACCGCTTCCTGCAATTTTTCTTTGTAGGCGCCACACTAAAGGAAAATCAGGATCAACTAACCAGTCCTGTAAATAAACTGCTCTCATATGATAAATTTCTCCAATTTTACCTTCATCTATGAGTTTTTTAGCAAGTCCAATCGCAAGGAGTTTTCTGTAATTAAAAAATATGGCATGTTTAACTTTATATTTTTCAACTGCTTCAAGCATTTCATACGCATCTTTCAAACTGGTTGCAAGAGGTTTTTCACAGAAGACAATCTTGCCATTTTTTGCTGCTTGGATTGCTATTTCCTTATTGGCATTTGGAGGCGTTGTTATGTCTATCAAGTCAATACCCTTTCTTTCAACAACTTTTTTCCAGTTGGTTTCATATTCATTCAAGGAAACCAAATTTTTCTTTTGCCCGTTTGACTGATTTTTCAGTTCTTCCACATATAACTTTCATAACTACTTTTATAGGTAAATCAAAAAACAAAGAAATATTTTTATAAGCAGAGGAATATGCTTTCCCCATAAATTTGTAACCAATAAGACCAATATTAATAGTTTCTTTCACTCTTTCCCTTCCTTTTTTACTGGTTTTTTAATTAATCCTGCCTTTTCTCTCACCTTTTTTTCAATTTCTTCAAAAAGAGTAGGATTTTTTCTTAAGTTTTCAATTATATTTTCTAACCCTTGACCAAGTGTTTTCCCTTCATAAGAAAAATAACTCCCCTTTTTTTCAAAAACGCCATAGTTTAACGCTGCTTCTATCAAAGACGACTCTTTACTTACTCCCTGTCCATAATAAATATCAAGTTCTGTTTCTTTAAATGGGGGAGCGACTTTATTTTTTACAATTTTTACTTTTATTCTATTGCCAACTATCTCGGTTCCTTTTTTTATACTATCTATTTTTCTAGCCTCAAGACGAACAGATGCATAAAATTTTAAGGCCCTTCCACCAGGGGTTGTTTCAGGATTGCCAAAAAAGACACCAATTTTTTCTCTTACCTGAT
>JAMWBY010000074.1 GCA_023818745.1 Candidatus Omnitrophota bacterium | reverse complement strand
TGTTTGCAGGACTTTCTATCTCAAAAATAAAGTCATCTTTTTTTCTTTGTAATATCTTTGGATTCATTCCAAGAATATTTAAATACTCTATAACTTCATCAAAATTTAATTCCCCCAAAATATAATTCTTCAAAATTTTAAAAGTGTATTTCATCTTTAAAATTGTCCCAGGAATTTTAAATTATTAAGATAGAAATATCTTATATCATCTATTTCATATTTTAACATAGCAAGCCGTTCAACACCCATACCAAAAGCAAATCCAGTATAAACTTCAGGGTCATATCCAACAATTCTAAACACATTAGGATGAACCATACCACAACCAAGTATTTCTAAAAAGCCCGTATTTCCACATGTAGAACATCCTCTTCCATTACAAATAACACAAGAAATGCTTACTTCTGCACTTGGTTCTGTAAATGGAAAATAAGAAGGAGAAAAGATAATTTTTATTTCTTCTTTAAAAAATTCCTGTAGAAAATATGACAATACACCTTTTAAATGAGTAAATTTTATATCTTTATCAACCATAAGTCCTTCTATTTGATGAAAAACTGGACTGTGAGAAGAATCAAATGCATCTCTTCTAAAACATTTCCCAGGAGCAATTATTCTTAATGGTGGTTTATATTTTCCCATAACCCTTATCTGGACAGGACTTGTATGTGTTCTCAAGAGAATCCCTTTTTCTTTTTTTATATAAAATGTATCCCATATATCCCTTGCAGGATGTTCTTCAGGAGTATTTAAAGCAGTAAAATTGTAATAATCAGTTTCAATTTCAGGCCCTTCTGCAACACCAAATCCCATTTTATAAAAAATCTGAACAATTTCATCTATAACTTTTGTAATAATATGTAATTTCCCGATTGAAAAAGGTTTTCCTGGAAATGTAAAGTTATATTTTGTCTTAACTTTTTCAATTTTTTTCTTTGTTTCTTCATACAACTGGACTAACAGATTTTTAGTTTCATTCAGTTTTTTACCTATTTCTTTTTTTTCCTCTATTGATAAATTTGAAATAGTAGAAAATAATTTACTCAAAATTGATTTCCTTCCAAGAAACTTTATTCTCCATTTTTCAAGAAGGTCTTGATTTTTTACTTCTTTAATCTCTTGTTGTGCCAACTTTGTTATCTCTTCTATTTCTTCAATCATTTTTTTCAGCATATAATTTCCTTTTTTTAATATATTCAATCACCTTGTCCGGAAGTAAATATTTTACTGATTTATTTTCAAAAATGCAATTTCTAATATAAGTTGAGGAAATATCAACAAAAGGTGAATGGATAATTTTGTAATTTAAAGGAAGTTTTATATCATTCAATATTTCCTTTTCACTCCTTTTTGCCACAAGAAAAACAACCTCCTTAATAAGGTCTTTTGCTCTGTACCAGTTAGGTATATCATAAAAAGAGTCCTCACCAACAATTAAAAAAATTTCTGAATTGGTATATTCCTTTTTTATTTCAATGATTGTTTCATAAGTATAAGAAATACTGTCCTTCAAAATCTCTATATCTGAAACTCTGAAATATTTATTATCTTTTATTGCAAATTCAACCATTTTTTTCCTATCAAAAGAAGAAGCATAAACTTTTTTTTTGTGTGGAGGAATCCCAGATGGAATAAAGATAACAAAATCAAGATTAAATTCTTCTCGCGCTTTTTCCGAAATTATAAGATGTCCATAATGAATAGGGTCAAAAGTTCCTCCTAAAACTCCAATCTTTTTACTCTCTAATCTGTCCATTTCCATATATTACATATTTATAAGTTGTTAATTCTTCAAGACCCATGGGACCTCTTGCATGAATTTTATCTGTGCTTATTCCTATTTCTGCTCCAAGTCCAAATTCGCCTCCATCTGTAAATCTTGTTGAAGCATTATGATAAACTGCGGCAGAATCAACTTCCTTTAAAAACTTTTCTGCTGATTTTTTATTTTCTGTTATTATGGAATCAGAATGGTGAGTCCCGTATTTATTTATATGTTCAATTGCTTCTTCCAAACTATTTACAATTTTTATTGAAATTATAAGGTCAAGGTATTCTGTATACCAATCAATTTCTGTTGCTTCTTTTATATCAGGTAAAATTTTCTTTGTTTCGCTGCATCCTCTCATTTCAACATTATAATTTCTAAATAGTTCTGCCATCTTAGGCAAAAATTTCTCTGCTATATCTTTATGAATAAGCAAGGTTTCTGTTGCATTACAAGTTGCTGGTCTTTGAACTTTTGCATTTAAAACAACTTTCCATGCCATATCTAAATCCGCATCTTTATCTACATATGTATGGCAAACACCCGCATAGTGTTTTATCACAGGTATATAACTATTTTCAACAACTGTTTTTATTAAAGATTGACCTCCTCTTGGAATTATAAGGTCAATATACTGATAAAGTTTAAGAATATATTTTACTGATGCCCTTCCACCAGAAGTTATTAAATTCACTGTATCTTCTGGTAATAAACTTTCTCCAAGTGCAACCTTCATTATTTCAATAAGTTTTTTATTTGTTCTTTTTGCTTCTTTTCCCCCTCTTAAAATTACAGAGTTTCCTGATTTAATACATAATATACTTGCTTCTATTGTAACATCTGGTCTTGATTCATATATAATCCCTATTACTCCAATAGGAACTCTTATTTTTTCTATTTTAAGTCCATTAGGTCTTACTATCTCCCATATTTTTTTACCTACAGGGTCTGGAAGAGAAATAACATCTTCTATTGCTTTTATCATTTTATCTATTCTTTTTTTATCTATTTTTAATCTATCAATGAAAGCAGAAGAATAACCCTTTTTTATACAGGAATTGACATCTTTTTTATTTGCTTCAATTATTTCATCTTGATATAGAAGAATTTTTTGTGAAAGTTTTTCAAGAAATAAATTTTTTTCTTCTGTTGAAGTTTTTGAAATAATAAATGATGCCTTTTTTGTCTTTTCTACATCTTTAAATATTTTTTCCTTCCAATCCATCAATCACCCCTTATTTTCAGGATAAAAGATAGTTCCAATTCCATCTCCTTCAATAAAATTTTTCAAACACCAGTTTTTTTTACCATTTAAAATAACACAATATTTGCCTTTTGAAGTAATAAATTTTGCTGCCTCAATTTTACTTTTAATTCCTCCAACACCTTTATCAGAAGGAGGCCCAATTTTTATAATTTTTTCTATTTTTTTTATATCTTTTACTTCCTTTATAATTTTGCCTTTATTCTTCTTTGGATCATCGGTGTATAAACCATCTACATCTGAAAGTATAATTAACATATCTGCATTTATAAGTTCAGCAACCATACTTGAAAGAATATCATTATCTCCAAATTTTATTTCTTCAACCGCAACACTATCATTCTCATTTATAATAGGGATAACTTTATATTTAAGAAGTGTTAATAAAGTATCTCTTGCATATTTTCTCCTTTCAGGATTTGTAAAAACATCTCTTGTTAAAAGAATCTGCCCAACATTTAACCCCTCTTCTCTAAATAATCTTTCATATGTTCTCATAAGCCGACTCTGACCAACACTTGCTGCTGCTTGAAGCATATTTAAAACTTTCGGTCTTTTTGTCCATCCCAATATCTGCATTCCCGCTGATATTGCTCCTGATGTTACAATTATAATTTCTTTATTTTTTTTCTCCACAAGGTAACTTATTTGTTCAACAATATGTTCAATTATGGAGGTGTCAAGACGGTTATTTTCTGTTGTTAAAACATTTGTCCCTATTTTTATCACAATTTTTTTAACATTATTAAAATTTTTCTTCATTTTCTATATATTCCCTGAAAAATTTACTTTTTTCTAAACTTTTTTCCAGTTTTTCATAGTTTCCTTCTATTAAATATTCTTTAAATTTTTTTAATTCTTTTTCAAAACTCCCAATCCATTTAAGTATATTTTTTTTATTTGAAAAAAATATCTCAGTCCACATTTGATAATTGCTTTTTCCGATTCTTGTTGTATCAAAAAAACCAGAGCCAAAGCAGTTTTTAAAACATTTTTTATTTTTATTTCCAACAGCAAGCAAAACATATACTAAAAAATGGGGAAGATGACTTGTAAAACCAAGAATTTCATCATGTTCTTTGGGAGACATATAAATAACTCTACTTCCCAATTTTTCCCAAAAATGTTTTACTTTTTCCCTTACATCCATTTTTGTATTTTCTGTTGGAGTAAGAACAACGGTTTTCCCTTCAAAAAGACCATTTGATGCAAAATCAACAGTGTATTTTTCTGAACCAGCAATTGGATGGGAACCAATAAAATTTGCATTTTCACCTATAATTTTTCTTACTTTATCACAGATATTTTTTTTAATACTTGCAACATCTGTAAAAATAATTTCTGGTTTAACATCTCTTATAATTTTAAAATAATCTTCCATTACATTTACCGGAGTTGAAATAATTAAAAAATCTACACTTTTAATTAGCTCTTCTGGACTTTTATAATATTGGTCAATTATACCTTTTTTTACCGCCTTTTCCATAGTTTCAATTTTTCTACTATATCCATAAACTTTTTTAGAAATCTTTTTTCTTTTTACATCAAGCCCAATAGAACCACCTATTAAGCCAATACCAATTATCCCTATTTTTTTAAAATCTCTCATTTTTTATTTATCTTCTTCTTTTCTCATAAAATGTTTGAATAATTCAATCGGAATGGGAAAAACAAGAGTAGAATTTTTTTCTGCTGCAATTTCAGTTGCTGTTTGTAAATATCTCAATTGAAGTGCTATGGGAACTTGAGAAAGTATTTCTCCTGCTTCTTTAAGTTTCTGAGCTGCTTGAAATTCTCCTTCAGCATTTATAATTTTTGCTCTTCTATCTCTTTCAACCTCTGCCTGTCTTGCCATTGCTCTTTTCATAGTATCTGGTAATTCTACTTCTTTAATTTCAACTATGCTAACTTTTATTCCCCAAGGGTCTGTCTGTTCATCTATAATTTGCTGTAACCTATGATTTATTTTCTCTCTTTCTGCAAGTATTTCATCAAGTTCAAGTTGCCCTGCAACTCCTCTTAAAGTGGTCTGCGCAATCTGCATTGTTGAAAGTTGATAATTTTCAACCTCAACAATTGATTTGACAGGGTCAAGAACTCTAAACCAGACAACAGCATTAATTTTTATCGGAACATTATCCTTTGTCATAACTTCTTGTGGTGTTACATCAAATGTGACAGTTCTCAAACTTACTTTCACCATTTTTTCAATGATGGGAATTAAAAAAATTAAACCAGGGCCTCTTGCTCCAACCAATCTTCCGAGACGAAAAACAACTCCCCTTTCATACTCGTTTACAACTTTAATAGCATTTGCCAAAACCATAAAAACAAAAATACCTAAAACAATCCATCCCATTTTTCCTCCTCCTTTTTTATTGATTTTATCTCAATTTTACTTTCCAAGTCAAATTTTATAAAAATTCTGAACAATTGATTTAAAAAACTAATATAAAAATCATTCAAATTCTGATTTTAGTTTTTTCTAAACTTTATCATCCGGAGTATTCGCAAATAAAGATTTATAATTTTCTCATTGAGTGATATAATTTCAAATTAAATATAAGGAAAAATGATAGCGATTGTTGGTCCAACAGGAGCAGGAAAAACCACTATGATAAACCTAATTGCAAGATTATATGAGATTGAAAAAGGGGAAATTTTAATTGATGAAATAGATAATGGAACTTTAAGTTTAAGTCAGGGACAAAGACAACTTATTTATAACCCAATTCACTGAGCCCGACCTATCCGATCACTCATAACGAAGTGCCTGTATTGGGTCAAGATATGCTGCTTTTCTTGCCGGATAAATCCCAAAACTTATTCCAACTCCAACAGATATTGTAAAAGAAAGTAAAATTGACCACCATGTTATAACTGTTGTCATACCTGCAAATTTAGTAACAAGTTTAGGAATTAAAATACCAAGCAATATTCCAATAAAACCGCCAGTTGAAGATAAAATTACTGTCTCAAGTAAAAATTGACTTATTATATCTTTTCTCTTTGCACCAACTGCCCTTCTTATACCTATTTCTCTTGTTCTTTCTGTAACTGTAGCAAGCATAATATTCATAATTCCAATCCCACCTACAATAAGAGAAATTGCAGCAATTGAACCTAAAACTATATTAAAAATTCTCTTTGTATGTTCTGCTTGGATTAACAATTGTAATGGAACTAAAATTTCATAATCATCTTTTTTATGATTTGTCTTAAGTATATTTTCTATTATTGCAGAAGTTGTTAAAATTTTATCTGTATCATTTACTTTAACTATAAATCTATGATATTTAACCCAATTTCTCTCCCATCTCATTACAGGACCTTGTTTTGAAGAAATTTCAAATTCACCAAAATATGCTCTTCCAGTTGTAAATGGTATATATATATCAAAATTGATAT
>JAMWBY010000073.1 GCA_023818745.1 Candidatus Omnitrophota bacterium | reverse complement strand
ACTTCCAGGATTTAGAATTATAATTTCATCAATCTTTTTAAGAATAGGGATATGGGTATGACCTGAAATTAAAATATTTATTTTCCATTTTTTACCAATAGATATCCACTCCTCTTTTGTAAAAATATGTCCGTGTGAAGCAAGGACTCTTAAATTATTTATTTGGTAAAAAACAAATGGATAACACAAAGGAATATTTAAAAATGTTTGGTCAACTTCAGAATCGCAATTTCCTTTTGAAAACAGAATCGGAATATTTAAATTATTGAAAATATTCAGAAGTTCCTTTGGAGAATATTTTTCAGGAACTGGATTCCCAGGACCATGATTAAAAATGTCTCCACAATGAATAATTATATCTGAATTTTGTAATATATTCCAACTTCTTTCCCATCCAGCAACACTTCCATGAGTATCACTTATAATTCCTATTTTCATTTTTACTCAATCTGTTGAATATTTATTTTTGATTCTACTGTTGCATGTCCATCTGAATAAAGAACACTATATTTTCCCAAATGAGGCGGCGGTATTTTTTTACTTACAGCAGTCATTTCTGTTAAAAGCCAACTGTTAGATAAATTTTCTATTCTCTTATTGTTTGCAGTATCATTCCATATATAGTTTGTTCCATATTTATTAAGTTGGTCAGGTAAAGATGGACAGAATAAAATTTGTCCTTTTATTCCATAAGATTTTAAAATATTCTGGATGCCTCTTGGGTCTGTCAAAGAAGAAGGGAAAAACTTCATATCTGGAAGTTTATCATTATCCTGTTGAAACATAACAATTGCTTTATATATTTGCTTTAGATTATTCAGACAATCTGTAGATTTACCTTTTTGCATTGCTTGACCGTAGATTTCAATCCCTAAAGATGTCACTATTCCTGCAACTAATGTAATTTCAATTAATGTAAATCCATTTTTAAAAAAGTTTCTCATATTTTTATTTTAATTAAATTTTAAACAAGTTTCAAATATTCTTTGGGAAAGATGTTATCTAAAGAAAGGATACAATATGGGTCAAATATTTTTTTTATTCTTGCCATATCAAGAATGGCCTGTTTTCCATACATTATTTCAAGATATTTATGTTTTATTTTACCAATTCCATGTTCAGCAAAACCAGTTCCACCAAGCGAAACAGCTTTTTTTACCGATTCTTCATAAATCTTATATGATATTTCTTTTTGTCTTTCATTTATTGGAAAAAGATTAAAATGAAGATGGTTTTCTCCTATATGTCCAAAAAGAATAGAATGAATCTCTGAATTTTCCTGAATGATTTTTCTATAAAACATATATAAATCCTCAAATTTACTTTCTGGGACTGCAGCGTCAACAGCTATTTTAGTGGTGCCTATTTTTTTAAAATATGAGTTTATATTTTCAGGAAGGCGATGTCTAAAATCAATAAGTTTTTTATAATTATGAGGGTCTTCTCCAATTACTGTATCAATAGCAGCAATTTCTTCGCTTATTTCAATCCATTTTTCAATTTTTTTAATTTCGTTTTTACCCTCAATATATATAGCACATGTATCATCTGGAATAAAAGGAAAATCATTCTTTAAGAATAAAAGTGCCTTTTTATCAAAAAACTCAAGAGAATATATTTCAAGTTCATCTTTCTTTCCTTTTATTTTTTTTATTATCTGAGGAATATTTTCTTCATTTTTTAAAAACATAATCATAATAAATCTTGGTGGTAAATTTTCAATTAAAGATACCTCAACTTCTGTAATAACTCCAAGGGTGCCTTCTGAACCAATTATTAAATCAATTCCATCCATACCATCTTTGGAGTAATAACCAGCAGAAGATTTTACATCCGGTGTTCTATAAGAAGGTAAAGGGACTTTGAAAATCCCATAGTCAATAAAACCATTTTTTTCAAAAATTTCTCCTCTTTTTATTTCAAGTATTTTCCCTGTTGTTAAAATTAGTTTTATCCTTTTTACATAATTTCTTGTTGGACCAAATTTGAAACTATATTCTCCAGAAGCATTAGTTGAAATATTTCCACCTATAAAAGCAGTTCTTTCTGTGGGAAAGGGTGGATAAAAGAGATTAAAATTTTCTATATACTTTAAAAAATCATCTACAATAACTCCTGCTTGTAAACTTGCAGTTTTTTCTTCTGGAGAAAGATTTATAATTTTATTCAATGCTTCTGTTGAGAGAATATCTCCTTCAAGAGGGATTCTTCCTCCAACTGTTCCTGTTCCTGCTCCTGAAATAGTAATGGGTTTATTTGTTTTTGCACATATTTCAAGGATATCACAAACTTCTTCTTCGTTTTCAGGAATATAAACCTTATCTACTTTCCCTGCTTTGAAATTGGAAGAATCTTCAAGATATGAGTAAATTTCATCAATTTTTTCCTTAAGTTTCATTCATTCTTTCCTTTGCTATCCCTCTTTCAGATGACTTAATGAATTCAATTATTGTCTGTATTTCTTGACAGTTATTCATTTCTTCCAATTTTTTCAAGGCATCAGAAGTATTCAATCCTGATTTAAAAATTATTTTATATGCAGTATTTAAAAGTTCTATTTTTTCTTTTGAAAAATTTCTTCTTTTAAGGCCTATTATATTTATTCCATAAGGCCTTGCAGGGTGACCATCTGCTGTAATATAAGGAATTATATCCATCGTAACTTTTGAGCATCCACCAATTATTGAGTGTTTTCCAATTTTACAGAATTGATGAATGCCAACAAATCCACCTAAAACAACAAAATCCTCAATTATTACATGTCCAGCAAGTCCAACATAATTGGCTATTATCACATTGTTTCCAATTCTACAATTGTGAGCAACGTGAGAGTATGCCATAAGTAAGTTATTATCCCCTATTATAGTTTCTTCTCCTTTTGATGTCCCTGGATTTATTGTAACAAATTCCCTTATTATATTGTTTTTCCCTATTTTAAGGTATGTAATTTCTCCCTTATATTTTAAATCCTGTGGGATACTACCAATAACTGCTCCTGTAAAAATTTTTGTATTGTCGCCTATTTCAGTATATCCTTCAATATGAACATAAGGACCTATTTTACAGTTATTACCAATTTTAACTTTCCCCTCAATAACTACATAAGGTCCTATTTCTACATCTTCTCCAATTACAACATCTTTTTCAATTATTGCTGTTGGATGGATTTTTTTCATTTTATGGCTCAACAACTGTGAACATTAAAAGTGCTTCTGCTGCGAGTTTTCCATCTACATATGTTTTACCCTGAATTTGACCAACTTTACTCTTTAATTTAACAACCTCAACTTCTATAACTAGTTGATCCCCAGGCCTTACTGTTCTTCTAAATTTAACTCTATCAACACTCATAAAATAAGCAAGTTTTCCTCTATTTTCTTCTTTACTCAACATTAATACACCTCCAACTTGTGCCATTGCTTCAACTATCAGAACACCTGGCATAACAGGTCTTCCAGGGAAATGCCCTTCAAAAAACCATTCATTTACAGTTACATTTTTAATACCTACTGCTTTATTTTCGCTTATTTCAACAATTCTATCAACGAGTAAAAATGGATATCTATGTGGGATTACATTTTTAATATCTTCTACTTCAAGTTGTGTTCTATCTATTGGTGTTAAAACAGGAGAACCAACTCCACTTATTTTTTCTTTTTTAATAAGGTCTCTTATTTTTTTAACAAGTTTTGTATTAATTGAATGTCCACTTTTTATACCTATTATATGAGCAAAAACATACTTTTTAAGCAAAGCAATGTCTCCTATTAAATCAGAAATTTTGTGTCTTACTGGTTCATCATTAAATCTGAATTCATTATTTATAACTTTATCTTTGTCTATAATAAGAGTGTTTTCATAATTTGAACCTTTTCCAAGACCCATATTCCTCAATATTTCAACCTCCTCTTTTAAACAAAAAGTCCTTGCAGGTGATATTTCTTTCTCATATGTTTCAGGAGTTATTGTAAAAGAAGCAAATTGAGAATTTATAAATGTATTTGGATAATTAAGAGTATATGAAATTTTAAATTCTTTACTTGGCAAAGCAATTATATGAGCACTATTTTCAGAGATATATATTGGTTCCTTAAGATAAAAAATATCTTTTTCTTCTTTATATTCTTTAATTCCACTTTCTTTTATTAAGTCAACAAAAATTTTTGAACTCCCATCAAGTCCAGGGCATTCTTTTCCATAAACTTCAACAAAAACATTATCAATTTCCATAGCATAAAGAGCAGAAAGCAGATGCTCAACAGTATGTATCTGCGTTTTTTCATTACCAATTGAAGTTCTTCTTGGATATTTATCTATATCAAGTAAATTTTCTATATCAAGTGGTATTGGCTCTGAGTCTTCTATATCTTTTCTTATGAAAATAATTCCTGTATTTGGAGGAGCAGGTTTTAAAACAAGTTTACAATTTTCTCCGGTATGAAGTCCAATCCCTTCTATACTTGACACTTTTTCAATGGTTTTTTGAAATTTAATGTTCATCTCTGTTCTTTTTCAACTTTTTCTCTAAATCTTTAATTTTTTCTTCAAGGTCCTTAATTTTGTCTATCAATTCTGGAATTTTTCTTATATATGCCTGATATCTCATATCTTCCCATTTTTCTCTTGCAGGAAATCCGGTGACATGGGCATTGGGAGGAACATTTTTAGTAACACCTGCTTTTCCTCCTATCATCGCATTATCACCAACAGTTATATGCCCTATTATACCTGCTTGCCCAGCAATTATTACATTTTTCCCAATAATTGTACTTCCTGAAATTCCCACCTGTGCAACAATAATGGAATTGTCTCCAATATAAACATTATGAGCAATTTGAACAAGATTATCTATTTTTACACCATTTCCTATATATGTTTTATCAAATCTTGCTCTATCTATTGTAACATTTGAACCAATTTCAACATCATTTCCTATTTCAACAGTTCCAATTTGAGGAATTTTATGATGAACTCCTTTAACAGTAGCAAATCCAAATCCATCTCCGCCTATAACTGTTCCAGGATGAATTATAACTCTATCTCCTATTTTAATTCTTTCTCTTATAACTACCTGTGGATAAATTAAACAATCACTACCTATCTCTGTATAATGTCCTATATAAACACCTGCTCCAATAATACTTTTATCCCCAATTTTTACATAGTCCTCTATAATAGCATATGGTTGAATTGAAACATCTTTACCAAGTTTAACATTTTTACCTATTATTGCGGTCGGATGTATACCAGAAGCAAAACTTATTGGTTCAGGACCTACAAGAGACATAATTTTAGCAAAAGCCAGAGATGGATTTTCAACTTGAATCAAAGTTGTATTTACAGAATTGGTTATATCAGGACCAACAATAACAGCAGAGGCCTTAGTTGTATATAATAAATTTTTGTATTTTTTATTTGCAATAAAGGTTAAATCTCCAGGTTTTGCTTCTTTTATTCCAGAAATACCTGTAATAACAATCTCACTATCACCAATAACCTTTCCTTCTATTATTTCAGCAATTTCTTTAACTTTCTTATTCATTTTTTATTTAAAAGTTTTATAATCTCATTCGTTAAATCACACGATTCCTCTCCATACAAAATTAATTTTGAATCAAAAGAGTTGATCACTATAACATAACCATTTTTCTTAGCGTATTCTGCTATTGCTGATTTGACTTCATTGAATAATTGTTCCTCAAGAGCATTTCCCTTTTCATCAAGTTTCTGTTTTGTTGCTGTCCACTTCTTCTGAAATTCCTGAATTTTTGTTTTTATCTCATTTTCTTTTTTTGTTCTTTCTTCTGGTTTCATTATATCCTTTTTCTTTTCATAATCTTCCTGTAATTTTTTTATTTCTTCCTGTAACTTGTCCATATTTTTCTGTTCTGCATCTACATCCTTTAAAAATAATTCCTGAACTTTTTTTGCTTTTTCATAATTATCAAAAATCTTTTTAACATCTACATAACCAATCTTGCCACTTTGAGAAAAAACACTTATACAACCAATGCTTAATAAAAATACTAAAAACTTTTTCATTCTATTTTCCTCCTTTCTTTTTTAAAAACCAAAACTCATTCCTATATGCAATCTTCTCTTTGGTTCACCTGGTTCTGCATCAAGTGCAAATCCATAATATATTTCAATTGGAGCACCAAAAAATGGGACATTAACTCTTATACCAGCACCAACACCTTTTTTCAGGGTTCCTATACTATCCCAATTTTCATAAACATTACCAATATCAAAAAAGATAATTCCATAAAAGATATCTTCATATAAAGGATACAATATTTCAAAATTTTGAGCAAGTATAACATTTCCTCCAAGATAATGATCATCTTCCTTTGGCCCTAAACTTCTTTCTACATATCCCCTTACTGTTCCAATTCCACCACCAAAAAACCTTTCATAAATCGGAACATCCTTATTTATATATCCAGCAAGTGTCTTACTGTGAAAAATAAATTTATTGAATG
>JAMWBY010000072.1 GCA_023818745.1 Candidatus Omnitrophota bacterium | reverse complement strand
TTTAATTTCAGATGGGTCTCTTAAAAACATATATCCACCTTTCCCTCCTTTTATACTCATTAAAATTCCTGCTTTCTTTAATGCAAGCATAATATGTTCAAGATATCTTTCTGATAAATTCTGCCTTTTTGCTATATCTTTAACTAAAACTGGTCTACTTTTATAATAAACCCCTAAATCAATTAAAGCCCTCAATCCATACCTTGCTCTCGTTGAAATTTTCATTTTTATTTGCCTATTTTTATTATCATATTAGTAATATTATACCTAAAAAATTTTTTTGTCAATACAATTATTAAAAGAATTTATTCTCATTGAAGTTCGTAAAATTTTACTCTTTGAGTAATTGAGCAATTGATTAAATAGTAAAATCGTAATTTATTTAACAGAAAAACTATATATCCGAGAGGAACCTGCAAAATAAATCCTGCCATCAATATATGCTCCACCATTTGAAACAGAAAAAGGAAGTTTTTTAACAAATTTAATTTTAAAATTTTCTCTATCAAGAATTGCTATACTATTAACAAATAAAACAAAAATTCTATTATCATCAGTTAAAATAAATGAACTGGAACTTTGACTGGAAACTGAATATCCAAATTCTGATTTTGTCTCATATTTATAAATGATTTTTTTTGTTTTCAGGGTCAAATACAAAAAACAACACCCTATCAGCAAGTCCATAAACAAGTTTTTTCTCTTCATCATAAAATAAATCATTATAACTTTGAACTTTTTCAAGAACTTTCTCCTTCCATATAATCTTTTTTGTATTTATATCTAAAATAAAAAGTTCTGCTACAGAGGCCTTTTTTTCTCCACCTGTTCCTGACCAAGTAGTTGTTCCACATAGAATTTTCCCGTTAGGTAAAGCAACCATGCTCATTACAGAATGGAAAGTAATAAGGTCTGTATGTTTTAATAATGTTTTTGTTTTATTTTCTCTATCCCAGAATAAAAGCCCTCCTCCTGTATATCCATATCCAGGAGTTCCTCCAAGAATTAAAATTTTTCCGTTTAAATACCACAAATACTTCCGTCTGGAGAAGTAATAATTTCCATAATATAAGCACCTTCTGATTCATAATCAAATTTAATTTGTTTTGTTTCATTTGTTTTTGGGCCCTCAACTATAAGAATTTTTTCTTCTAAATCTAACTTTTTAATTCTTTTACCGTCAGGAAAATTTTTATAAAAAAGCCCTTGGTTACCAGAAATATATGTTTTTCTCTGTATATCAGCAGGCAATGCCTCAATTTTTTTTCTTTCACCATTATAAAATTCATACCATGGTTCGTCTTCCCTTGCAAGAATTTGTCCATAAACTTTTCCATTTTCTGCTCTGAATAAAGATGACACTCCTTGTCTTCTTTCGCTTTCTTCAAACATATACTTTTTTTCTCTTATTTTTGGATTAAAACAAACTATATTGCTTCTTGTATAACCAATCCTTATATAAACCCAGCCAGTATCATCAACAGCAATAGATCTGGGATATTGCACCCAGTTTTCTTGATGAATTGACCCATAATCAACAAATTCTCTTGTTTTTGGATTATATGAAAAAAGGCCACAATGTGGATATGTTGCAGACCAGATGGTTCCATAATCATCTTCTGTCATACTCATAACCACGGGCGGATATGTTTTTTATAAAAAGTAAACTCTTTTTTAACAGGGTCAAATTCTACAAAATGGCTTCTAAAATGAGTATAAAGTTTATTAGAACTTGATAAAATTGAGGCAAAAGGAGAATCTGAACCAGTAGGAAATGGAATGTTATATGTCTTGCTTTCTTCTAAATCTACATCTATATGAAAAATAGCATAACATCCTCTAATATCATGGAGAAAAACACATACAACATTTCTATCATCTTGTCCCTTGGTTGCAATTATACCTCTGGAACTACTTAAAGGAACTGCAACTCCATGGTCAATTAAATCTTCTGAAGAAAATAAATTTACAAAAAGTATTAATAAAATAAGCCAAAATTGAAATTCTTTCTCATTTTTTAATATTATACCAAAATTCATATACAATTGCGAAGTCAGAAGAAAAAACTTCTTTGAAAAATTCTTTATGTTCTTCTATCCAATTTTTTTCTATATATTCACCATCTTTTTTTACTATTAAATAATCAACTTTTTTATTTTTAAGCCCTTCAAACCATAATTGAAAAGATGGCTTTTTTCTGTAAAATATTTCTTCTGAATCTGACTCAAAACTATACTTATAAATAGGTAGAGTATCTATTGAATTGACTGATTGATAAAAAACATTATTCTGAAATTTATTACCATAGAAAGGATATATTAAAAAGTCGCCAATATAGACAATATTTTTACCAGAATTTGAATTCTTCTGAATAAATTCCCATAAAGAGGACTCTTTTTTATAAAACCTATTCCAACCAGAAAATTTAATATCTCCATATATGAAATTTGTTTTTTCTATCTGAAAGATTAATACAAAAATAAAAATAAAAAAATAAAGGACATATAAAATTGGTTTTTTAAACAAATGTGAAACAAGAAATAATGAAATTAATAATAATAGAAGACATAAAAGAAAATAAATGAAAAATGGTAGACGTAGGGCAGAAATACAGAAATACAGAAATACGGGAATACATAAATATTGAAATTTTTTAAATGGGTTTATCATGCATACTGTTAAAATACCATATATGGGTAAAAAATGCCTTATCTGATAATAAAAAGGAGGAATTAAAACACCATAGAGCAATACAGAGATAGGAAAAATTAAGTGAAAAATTAAAAGTTTTTTATTTTTAAAAGAAAGAATTAAAGATAAACCAAAAAATAAAATTAGAATTATTTTTAAATGAAAAGGTGGGTCTATATGCATTGAAGAAAAAGCAATAATATAAAATAAATTTTTAAATCTTTCCAATAAAGGCATTTTTGTAATTATATAAGGTCCTTTAAATAAAATAAAATTTCCAATAGAAATTTCTGCTGGATATAAAGGATTGCCTGTTAAAATAAAGTTTCTTATATAAGCAAATAAACCAAAAAATATCAAAAATCCAAGAGAGAAATAAAAAGATTTAGTCAATTTCCCTTTTTTCTTGAAAAACAGAAATGGTAAAGTTAAAATCGCAAAAATTACTGATAATGTTTTGATTGATAGACAGAGTGATAGAGAAAGAATTCCTGGAACAATATATTTTTTCTCATCTTTTTGAAAGAAATAGATTGTTGAGATAAAAGTAGCTGCAACCATTAAATCTACAAACTCCATTCTGCTTTCCATAAAAACTGGCTTTATAAGAGAAAAAATTAAAGCACCCGTTAAACATAAAAAATTAGAAAAATCAAAAGATTTTAAAATAAGAAAAACAGAAAAACAACCAAGTAAAAGAAACGGATATTGAATGTATTTAAAAAGAAATTCTCTAAAAGAAAAAAGTGAAAAAAAATAAAAAACTTCTCCGCCTATTGGATAATAAGTTAAAGCAATATCTGTAAAATATAAATTTGGTAAAGAAACTGAGTGAGTTTTAAAATAATGAACTGCAAAAGGAAGATGATACAATAGTCCATCTGTTGTTAAAGGTGGAAGGTTCAAAGTGATAAAAGTATAGGTAATATGAATTGCAAAAACGATTGATAGAAAAAGAGAATTTAAAGGTGGAATAATCTGAAGTTTTGGTGTTTTAATTTTTTTTATTCTTAAAATTAAAAGTAAGAAAATAATGAGCAATGAAAGGAAAAAATATTTTTGATATAAAAGATGAAAAAGACCAAGTACTATTGAAATACCAAGAATTTGTGAATAAAAGAAAATTATTGAAAAAACAAAAAATTCAATCCATAAATCTGTTCCAAAAATCCCTGATAATAAAAAACTATTGAGTAATAATAAAAATAAATTTAGAATAAACACTTTACTTTATCAATATGCCTGCATAACCAACAACTTGAAAATAATCCTTTGATGTCTCTGCGCTTGTTGTATAATAAATAAGTTGGCCTTTTTTAGCACCAAGAAGTTTTGAAGCAACAATACTTACAATTACTCCTGAATAACCACACATACTAACATCTTTCTCTTCTATCCTCCTTATAACTTCATCTTCGTCAAGTTCACATATTGCTTCTATAACATATTTATCTTTACTTTCTGCAACTTTATGTGGTTCATAATGAGTCATATCAGAACTTGCGATTATTAAACAATCTTTTTTACTTTCCCTGATAACTTCTGAAATTACTTCTCCTATTTCATACCATGCAGGATTATCAACATAACCCATTAAAGTTATTGGAACTATTTTAAAATCCCTTTTTAAAAATTGTAAAAATGGTATTTGAACTTCTATTGAATGTTCCCTTATATGAGCAATTTCGTCTTTCTGTAAATATCTACTTTTTTTAGTAAGATTTTCAACTATTTCTTTATCCAACTCAACTTCACCAAGTGGAGTTAGCCATTTGTCATGGTCACTAACTGAATATGGTTCTCCATAACCTGTATGATTGGGCCCTAAAATTATCACTGTTTCTGGAATTTCAATTTTTGAATAGGTAAGTCCTGCTGTTTTACCTGAATAAATATAACCTGCATGTGGAACAACAGCAGCAACAACTTTTTCTTTTACTGCTTGATTATCTATGAATGTTTCAAGCATCCTTAAAAGATGTGCCTTCCCAGAAGGATAAAAATAACCACTTACAACCGGGTCTCTTATCTTTTCCATTATAGATATTAAACCATAAAATTTTACTAAAAACAAATTTTTACAGTATGTTGCTCAGAAAAAAATAAATATTTTTTGAATTTTTCTCTTATAAATATTTGGGGTTTTTATTTTGAAAACTGTCTTACCCAATTAAAGGCGTCTTTCAAATCTATCGTGTGCCCACAATTAAAAATTGTTAATCTTGCCTTTTGGCTTCCTCCCTCTATAATTTTTTTATATGCATCTTTGTTATCAACATTATAATTACTGATAACATAATTTATTGCGTCTATTATATCCTGCTGGGCATATTCAGAAGCACATGCTTTTTTATATTCAGGGTTTCTTGCTGTATTTGGACCTCTAAAATTTGGTAATAAAAATCGAAAAAAATAATATTTTTCTAACCATCTTTTACTTTTATCCCTGGTATACCCATTCCTTTCTTTCTTCCCTCTTCATAATATTTTTTGTAAACATTCCCGCATATACGCCATTCAGGTGAGGTTTCCTTACAATCTCCATATCCACATATTTCTTTTGCTGATTTAATTCTCTCAAACAATCTTTTAAAAAGTTGTCTTGCAGGTAATATCATTCCATAATTCATATCAAGATTAAAAAGAACATCAATATCTTTTTTCTCATCTCTTAAATTCATAGAAAAACCACCGACACAGAGATTTTTTTCAGGAATATAAGCACTGCAAGGAGGACATATCATACAAGGACCTTCAATAAGTTTAATAGGAATTTCTGGATTTTTTCTTATTATGTCAATTGCTTCATAAAGATTGTCTTCTAAAATAGGTTCATTTTTACTTTCAGAAAAACATACCATACACATAAGATGATGAGGTCTAATCATAAGAAGTTTTGATTTGTACATTTTTTCAACAGATAATTTTTTTGATTTTTCTCTCTCCTGTAATGAACGAACAGGAAAAATTGAATGGATAGTTTCTTTTAATTTACCATAATTTTTTGTTTCAAGATATTCACACGGTCTCCAAATTTCTGAAGCAATATTTCCCTTACATATTTGCTCTGGACTTTCAATTGAATTAATTATTTTTTCTATAATACTTCTTGCAGGCATAATCGCTCCTGGAAAAAGCCCGATTGAACGAAGTATATCAAGATCTCTTTTTTTCCTAAATAATTCTTCTTTGCTTTTGGTATTTTTTGGATTTTGGTAAGAATAACTACCTAAAACATTTGTAATAAGCATTATAGGTCTTTCTGGATTTTTTTTAATTTTATTTAAAATTTTTTTAAATTTAAGGTCTTCTGAATTATCATCAAAACCAGTTTTTAATTTACATAAGATACATAAAAGTTGATAAGGCCTAATTTTAACAATTTCTTTCATCTATTATAACTCCATGGTTTTTTAAGGTCTTTTTAAGTTTTTTTATATCAAGAGAAGAAAAACTATCTGCCATTTCTTTAACATATAAAGCACTGGCAGTTCCTGAAATTTCTCCTGTTAAAGCGCAAACTGGTATTGTTCTTACAACATCCCAGGCAGTAGAAGCAGAAATACATCTTCCAGCAGTAATTAAGTTTTTTATTTTAACTGCATATAAACAAGAGAAAGGTATATGATAAACAAGTCCTGGTTTTCTCCAATCACCTGTCATTCCAACACTATCAGGAAAAATTTTACCTTCATCCTCTTCTTTTAATTCTGTTTTTCCTTTTAATCTTCTCGTCATTCTAAAAGTTGGAATTGTTGGAACTAATAATAAATAAGAAGATGGTTTCTTTTCTTTAATTTCAAAAAATTTTTTCAGTATATATT
>JAMWBY010000008.1 GCA_023818745.1 Candidatus Omnitrophota bacterium | reverse complement strand
GGAATTATAAAAGATAATGAGGAAGTAAAAATTGAAGAATTAAAAAAAGTTATTGAAATTATGAATTATAGAGGTCCAGATGAAGAGGGATATTTTTTAGAAGAAAATGTTGGTCTTGGTCATAAAAGATTAAGTATTATTGACCTTAAAACTGGAAGACAACCAATATTTAATGAAGATGAAAGTTTAGTTCTTGTATGTAATGGTGAGATATATAACTTTATTGAATTAAGAGAATATCTGGAAAAAAAAGGACATATTTTCAAGACAGGATCAGATAATGAGATTATTATTCATCTTTATGAAGAAAAAAAAGAAGATTGTTTAAATTATTTAAGAGGAATGTTTGCTTTTGCTATATGGAATAGAAAAGATAAAAAATTATTCCTTGCAAGAGATAAAATTGGAAAGAAACCAATTGTTTATTCAATTTTAAATAATAATTTTTATTTTGCTTCTGAATTAAAAGGTCTTTTACAAATTAAAGAAATTGAAAGAGAAGTTGATTTTGAAGCGCTTGATGATTTTTTTACTTATCAAGCAATTCCATCTCCAAAAACAATATTTAAAAATATAAGAAAAATCCCACCATCCCATTATTTAATCTGGGAAAATAATCAATTAAAAATTGAGAGATACTGGCAAATTGATTTTAGAAAAAAAATATACCTTAAAGATGAAAATGAATATAAAGAACTTCTATGGGAAAAATTGATAGAATCTACAAAAATAAGATTAATTTCAGATGTTCCTCTTGGTGCTTTTTTATCAGGAGGGATTGATTCTTCAACAGTTGTAGGAATTATGAGTGAACTATCAGACCAACCTGTAAAAACATTCTCAATTGGATTTGATATAGAAAGTTTTAATGAACTTAAATATGCAAAAATTGTAGCAGAGAAATTTAAAACACAACATTATGAATTTATAGTAAAACCCAATATTGTTGAAATCTTGCCTAAACTTATATGGTATTACAACGAACCTTTCGGTGATACTTCAATGTTACCTACTTATTACATTGCTCAACAAACATCTAAATTTGTAAAGGTTGCTTTAAATGGAGATGGTGGAGATGAAAATTTTGCTGGATATCCAAGATATTATCAAACAAAATTACTTGAAAAAATATTCAATATTACAAGAAAAACACGTATTTTGAATAAATTCTCTAAAAAGGTGATAGAAAATCTGTATTCAAAATATCCTTATAACTTTTCTGTAAGAGTAGGAGAGTGGTTAAGGGAAACTGACAAATACGGTTTTTGTTATGCTTATACCAGGCGTCTTACTTCTTACTCACATGAATGGAAAGATAAAATATATAGTAAAGAATTTAAAAATATTTTAAATGGTTATAATCCATTTGAATTGACAGAAAATTTATGGAATAAAATAGAAAAACTTGATTTACTTGAAAAAATGATATTTTGTGATTTTAACTTATATCTTCCAGAAGTTTTGCTTGTGAAAATGGATATTGCATGTATGGCAAATTCAATTGAAGGAAGAAGTCCATTTTTAGATAGTGAGTTCGTAGAATTAATCGCTTCTTTCCCTCCAGAATTAAAATTAAAAGGAAATGTCAGTAAATATATTTTAAAAGAAAAATTAAAAAATTTTCTACCGTATGAAATTTTAAATAGAAAAAAAATGGGTTTTGGTTTGCCGCTGGGAAAATGGTTTAGAACTCAACTTAAAGATTTTGTTTGTGAAGTTGTTTTTTCAGAAAGTTTTAAAAAAAATACCTTATTTAACCATAAAAATATTGAAAAGATAGTTGAACAACATTTTGAAGGAAAGATAGATCACTCTTCAAGATTATTCCTTTTGATTGCTTTTGAATTATGGAAAAGTGTTTTTAATATTCAATAGAAAAAGGAGGTCATATGAAAAGGAGTTTGTTTTTTTTAATCTTAATATCCTGCATTCTATTTTCTCAGAATATCTCTAATGATTTGAAAATCGCTATTGAAAATATAAAATCAGAAAATCCTGTTAAAAGAGCATATGGTGCTTATAAAATAGGTAGATTGACAGAAGATATAAAAGAAGCAATTCCTTATTTGATAAACATTCTTGAAGATGAAAGACCTGTAGTTGATAATATTATAGGCAAAACAAGTCCTTCAAATGAGGCAAAAAAGGTCCTTGTAAAAACTGGGAGTCAAGCATTACCTTACCTTTTTGAAAAATTTAATGATGAAAAAACATTAAAGAGTTTAAAAATTAAAATTATTGAAATTCTTGGTGAGATTAATGACGAAACTTCAATAATATTTCTTGAAAAAATTGCAAATGAGAAGGACTTTGATTTTAAAGAAAAGGCAATTGAAATCCTTTCTTTGAATAAAAACGAAACTGATTTTTTAATTAATTATTATAAAACAGCAGATAACTTTACAAAAATAAAAATTATATATAGTTTTGGAAAAACAAAAAATTCTCAAGTATTACCATTTTTATATGAAATTTTAAATGATAAGAATTGGGAAATAAAAAAATTTGCTTTATGGTCAATAGGAGAAATAAAAAATGTTGATGATATAACACCAATAATAAAACTTTTAAAAGACAAAGAATATCTTGTAAGAAAAGAAGCAGTTGAAACACTTGGGAAAATAAAAAGTCCAGTTAGTATTCCTTATTTAATTGAATTACTTGAAGATTCAAACTGGTTAGTAAGACAGGCAGCTATTAAGGCATTAAGAGAAATTAAAGATGAAAGAGCTTTAGAGCCAATTATAAATGCTTTATATGATAAACAAATTGAAGTAAAAATTGAAGCAATTAAAACATTATCCATTTTTAAGAATAAAAAAGCAACAATTTCTCTTATCATATGTCTCAATGATAAAAATCCAATTATAAAAGAATATTCTGCATATGCACTTGGTGAAATAAGAGATAAAAGAGCAATCTATCCACTTATAAATCTTCTTTCAGATAAAAATATTGAAGTTAGAAAAACGGCATTTGAAAGTTTAAGAAAAATAACAGGAGTAAATTTAGGATATGAAAAGGAAAAATGGTATAAATGGGCAGCAGAAAATAAGGTTTCCACAATTACAGAAAATTAAAATAAGTTATATAATAGCAACATTACAGATTGGTGGAGCAGAAAAACAACTTCTATATTTAACTAAAAATCTTAACAAAGAGAGATTCATTCCACTGGTAATAGTTTTAAGAAAGAATGGACCTTTAAAAAAAGAGTTTTTAAAAAATAATATTCAGGTAATTGAAATAGGTAAAAGATTTAAAATAGATATATTGTTCCTTTTAAAATTAATAAAAATCTTGAAAAAAGAAAATCCTCAAATTGTTCATACTTTCATGTTCACTTCAAATACATGGGGAAGAATTTCTGCTTTTTTTGCTAAAGTACCTATAATTTTTGCTTCTGAAAGATGTGTTGACTTATGGAAAAAGTGGTATCATAAACTAATAGATAGATTACTTTTAATTTTCACTGATAAATTAATAGGTAATTCCAATTCTGTTAAAAATTTCTATAAAAAAATTGAAAATATATCTGACAATAAAATTGAGGTCATTTATAATGGGGTAGATATTGAAAATATAGAAAAGATTGAAATTTCTCAAGATGAAAAAAAATTGGAATTAAAACTTGAAAAAAGTAAATTTATTGTAGGAACTGCAGGAAGATTTACTGAACAGAAAGGATTTATATATCTTTTGAAAGCAATTCCAGAAGTTTTAAAAATTTTCCCGGATTGCTATTTCATTTTTGTTGGCGATGGACCTTTGAGAAAGAATTTTGAAGAGATTGCAGAAAAATTAAAAATAAAAAATAATGTTATCTTTACTGGTTATAGAGAAGATGTTCTTGAAATTTTATATATATGTGACATTATAGTTATTCCCTCATTATTTGAGGGTATGCCGAATATTATTCTTGAATCTATGGCTTTAAAAAAACCTGTAATTGCAACAGATATTCCTGAAATAAAAGAATTAATTATTGATAGGGAAAATGGAATACTTGTTCCTGTTAGAAACTCTAAAAAGATAAGTGAAAAAATTATATATCTTCTTACAAATCCTGACATTTCTCAAAATATTGGAATTAAAGGTTATGAATTTGTAAAAGAAAAATTCACAATTGAAAAAATGGTAAGAAATTATGAGGAATTATATTTGAAAAGTTTGAATTTATAAAATTTATCACAGATGTTTTAAATTATCTTTGATTATTTATTAGCAATCTTTTTCAAGTTCTTTTGCAATTTTAAGCAATCTTTTTATTTTAGGTATATCAACTAATCTCGGAAGGTTAAAAGTTATAGCAACTGGTTTATAACTCGAAAGTTTAATATATAATTTTTCAAGTTCATCTACTGATAAATTAAAAATTTCCCAGGTTTGTATTCTTAATGTAAATTTACATGGACAACTTTTTAATAAAATTTCTCCATTTAAATACTGGTCTGCTGATGGGTCAAAAACTTCAATTTTTACATCTTTCAAGAATTTCAAATGTTCTTCTCTTAATAATTCACTATGTAAATGCCTTTCTGTTGCTTTCAATCCCTGATACATTTCTTCCCAGTAAGGTAAAACAAATTCAGGAAATAATCTTGGGGGCAAAATACCTGCAAAATCATCGCAAATTCCTTTTGGTCCTTCATTTATTTTATCTCCAAAATAGTTTAATATTGTTTTTGTGTAATTTAAAGCACTTTTTACACAAAAATTAAGTAGTTTATGTGCTTTTTCTGGATTATCATAAACAAGCACAAAAAATTCCTCTCCCATAAGTAAAACTGCAGTTGTTATAGGTCCTTCATAAAGATGTCCAATTGTATTTGGTGTTTCTGGAACAAGTTTTTTTAATTCTTCAAGAGTTTTCAGTTTTTTCTGGATTAAATGTGCACCTAAATAATCTTCTGGTTCTTTCAAATTATCTATATCTTCAACATTTTTTATCAGCGGAAAAGGTTTTGGTTCTCCATCAAAAGGGAATTCAATTTTTGCTCCAAGAGAAGCAATATGTGGATAAGCAAAACCAGCCATTTTTGGAATTGGAGCAGGCACCTCTAACTCTTTGGCAACTTCTTCCAATTTTTTATATCCTTCTACAATTTTTTTTGCATCAAAATGTAATTGATAGAAATTGATATCTGTAAGTTCAAACAGAAGATATTCAGATAAAGAAAAATTAAATTTTTGTCCCATATTTTGTCCTTTCCACAATTTTTGTATTTTTCAATTTATATTATAATAATCTATAAAGATGGTAAAAGCAAAAGAAAAAAAGTTTCTAATAATTATTTTTCTTATAAGTTTAATTATAAGGATTGGATTTATTCTTACACTTGATAATTCTGTTGATGTTTGGGGTGATTGGTGGGATGAACTTGGATGGAAAATCGCATCTGGTAAAGGTTATTGGGTTAATAATCCTTACTTTCCTGATGGGCCGAAATTTTATGCATGGAGAAGCCCAGGTTTTCCAATCTTTTTAGCAATAATTTATAAAATTTTTGGACATAAGTTTCTTTTTGCTAAAATTGGACTTGCAATTTTGAGTTCTTTAACTGCTATTTTACTTTTTTTTCTCAGTAAGATTTTATTTAATGAGAAATTAGGGTTTTTATCCAGTTTTATTTATTCTATTTATCCAATATCAATTTTCTGGACTGGATATCTTGCACCTGAAACTTTAGTAGCATTTCTTATTATTTTAAGTGTCTTACTACTTTTGATAGGAGAAAAAAAAGGCAATGAGATTAAATTTCTATCTTTAGGATGTTTGATTTTTGGATACTTATGTATTACAAGACCCACTTTTATAATAATAATTCCTTTTATTTTATTGATCTTTTTGTTGAAATATAAGAAAAAAATTCTAAAAAAATTATTTTTAATGCTGATTTTCTCATTTTTATTTCCATTACTTTGGGGAATTAGAAATTATAAAGTTCTGAATTATTTTATTATAACTTCAACTGAAGGTGGGATTGTTTTTTTTATTGCTAATAATGAATACTCATTACAAACTCCTTCAGGATTCTATCATGCAGAAAATATAGAAGAATTTAAAGGTTTAAATGAAGTAGAAATTGATAAACTCCTTTATAAAAAAACTTTTACCTTTGTTAAGGAAAATCCTAAACTTTATATAAAATTGGTCATTGATAGATTTATAAGATATTGGAGGTTTTATCCTCATACAATATCAGGACCTGGACAATCTTATAAAAAATTTCATCAGATTATAAGTTTTATTTGTGAAACTCCTATAATTATATTAGGATTTTTAGGAATTTTCAAAACATTTAATAATTTTTCAAATTGGATATTAATTCATACAATACTTTTTCTCTATTCAGGAATTACAATTCTTATAAGAAGTGCAATCAGATATCGTTTCCCTATAATGCCTTTTTTAATAATTCTTTCGTGTTATTATTTATTAAATACAAGATATGGAAGAAAATATATTTGATAAACTCGGTGAAAGTTATGATAAAATTTTTCCTTCACATATATTTGAATATTATTTAACAGAAAGGATAAAGTTAATACAGAAAATTTTATCTAAATCAAAAGTAAAAATTCTTGATGTGGGATGCGGCACTGGAACACTAATTTATCATTTAAATAAATTGGGTTATGATGCATATGGAATAGATAATTCTTTTAAAATGGTTGAAATAGCAAACAAAAAAAATCCTGGCAAAGTAAAAAAGGGTGATATGTTAAATCTTGAATTTAAAAATCAAAGTTTTGATTTAGTCATTTCAATCGTTTCTCTTCATCATTTGGGAAATCTTAATAGGGTTGAAAAAGCAGTAAATGAAATGATAAGAGTGACTAAAAAATCTGGTTTTATATTAATCTGGGAACATAATCCATTTAATCCTTACTGGTATTTTCTTATGAAAAAAGTCCCTCAGGATATAGGGGAAGAAAAGTTAATTCCACTATGGATTATTATAAAAATTTTCAAAAAAAACAATATTAAAATTGAGAAGATATTAAAAACTGGATTTGTACCTGATTTTGCTCCTGAATGGAGTTTGCCAATTTTAAAGTTTTTAGAAAAAGGGATTAAAAAATTGCCTCTTTTAAGTATGTTTTTACTTGCACATAATGTTATAATTGGAAAAAAGGAATAAATAATGTGGCGAAATAAAAAGGTAAGTGTGGTTTTCCCAACTTATAATGAAAAGGACTCAATAAGAAATGCAATAGAGAATTTTTTTAATTCTGGTTATGTTGATGAAATAATTGTTGTAAACAATAATGCTGTTGAAGGGACTGATGAAGAAGTCAAAAAAACTAAAGCAGTTCTTGTATATGAGAAAAAGCAGGGATATGGTTATGCAATACAGAAGGGGCTTTCAGTTGCAACAGGTGAATATTTAATTATTTCGGAACCAGATGGAACATTTGAAGGAAAAGATGTGATTAAACTTCTTGCTTATAGTGATGATTTTGACTATGTCCTTGGGACAAGAACCACAAAAGAATTAATATGGAAAGGCGCAAATATGAACTTTTTCTTAAAATGGGGTAATTGGGCTGTTGCGAAAATGATGGAATTTCTTTACAATACCACTACTTTGACCGATGTCGGTTGCACTATGCGACTCATTAAAAGACCTCTTTATGAAAAAATTAAAAATCATTTTACTGTTGGAAGAGAACATTTTGGTCCAGAAATGACACTTCTTGTTATAAAAACAGGAACAAAATTTATAGAAATACCTGTAAATTATAAACCAAGGGTTGGAAAATCGTCTGTTACTGGAAGTATGAAAAAAGCATTTCTTCTTGGTCTAAAAATGGTTTTTTTAATTTTAAAATATAAATTTAAAAGGACAAAATTCAAATGATACTTGCATATCATAGAATAAATCCATATTATAAAGAAGACGTGCTTACAGTAAATTTAGATAATTTCAAACAACAAATAAATTATTTAATTTCAAAAAATTTTGAATTTTTAAGCATGGAAGAATACATTGAATTAAAGGAAAATTTGAATAGTAAAGTGGTTATAACTTTTGATGATGGGTTCAGTGATAACTTTTACTTTGCATTTGAAATTTTAAGTAAATTTAACATCAAACCATTAATTTTTCTAATAGTCAATTATATAAATACTGACAAAATCTTCTCCCGTTATAAAGATAGAGAAAAAGACAGATTCTTAAACTGGAAAGAAATAAATGAAATGCTTGAATATGGAGTTGAATTTGGCTCTCATACTTTAACTCATCCTCATCTTACACAAATTCCTGAAGAAAAAGCAAAAGAGGAAATATTTATTTCAAAAAAAATAATTGAGGATAAAATAGGAAAGGAAGTAAAATTTTTCTGTTATCCTTATGGTGAATTTAATGAAAAAATAATAGAAATAGTGAAAATGGCTGGATATAAAAGCGCAGTTGTTACACCAAAAAAATATAGAAAAATTCAAAATTCAATATTTGCTATGAAAAGAATAGGAATATACGGGCATAACAGTTTTTTAATTTTTAAACTCAAAATATGGAAAGAATACCTGAAAGAAAAATTTTGATTTATATATTAATTTTTGGATTTTTACTAAGATTAGGTTTTATTCTTACTCTAAAAAATCAACTATACTTTGATGATGAATATGAATATTTTAAAATGGCAGAAAATTTTTTATTAGGCAAAGGACTGATTGTTTCAGAGAATTTTAAAAGTTTTAGACCGCCTTTATATCCTTTAATTTTAAGCATGCTTATAATTTTAAAATTTAATATTTTAAGTATCAGAATTCTACAATCTCTTATTTCAACTTTTACAATATACCTTATTTATCTTACAGGAAAAGAAATTTTTAACAGAAAAACAGGCGCATTTTCTGCTTGTATTTCTGCTGTTTATCCTTTTTTTGTTTTTTATAATGGTTTTTTACTTACAGAAACTCTATTTGTTTTCTTGGTAGTTTTAAGTATTTTTTATTTAATAAAAATGGTAGATTCAAATGGTAAAATTTCTTTTAAATCTGGAGTCATAATGGCTATTTCTGGACTTACAAGACCTACTTTCCAACTTTATTTTCCTGTTTCAATTTTACATATTTTATTCTTTAAGGATAAATTAAAAACAAAGTTAAAAAAAATTCTCGTAATTTCAACTGGATTTGTCTTATCTCTTTCTCCATGGATAATAAGAAATTATAAAATTTTTCATAAATTTATACCCGGGACAACTATGGGGGGATGGGTATTTTGGGAAGGAAATAATCCTTATTCAGAAGGTGGTCCATGTTCCTATTTTCCTGAAAATATACATCTTATAGAAGAAACAGCAAGAGACAAAATTTTATATAAAATGGCATTTAAAGTTATCAAAGAAAATCCAGATAGATTTTTTCATTTACTCAAAAATAAGTTTAAAAGATTCTGGAATATTGTTCCAAATGCGCCTGAATTTGAAAAAAAGATTTTTTACAGATTTATAAGTGTGTTTTCATTTGGAATTATGATTCCTTTTTTTATTATTGGTTTTTTTATTTCATTAAAAAATAAAAAGGCACAATTTTTTCACAGTTTAATTATTCTATTTACAATTTTCCATATAATTTTTCTTGCTTCAATAAGATATAGATTGCCTATTGAACCATTTTATATTATTTTGTCTGTTTATGGTTTATTTTTTGTAATTGACAAATTTAGAATTATAATTCAAGAAAGAGAAAATTAAATGAAACTATCAGTTATAATACCGGTTTATAATGAGAAAGATACAATTTTAAAAATATTAGAAAAAGTAAAACAAGTTAATGTTGAGAAAGAAATAATTGTTGTTGATGATGGAAGCACAGATGGAACAGTAGACATTTTACAACAAATTAAAGATGAAAAAATAAAAATTATTTTAAAAGAAAAAAATGAAGGAAAAGGTTCGGCAATAAGGGAAGGACTTAAATATGTAACAGGAGATGTAATAGTAATTCAGGATGCTGATTTAGAATATAATCCAAGCGACTGGATTGAGATGTTGAAATTTATGGAGGAAAAAAATGCAAAGGTTGTCTTTGGTTCAAGAATTTTAAGAAAAAATAAAAAGGCATCTTTTTTCTTTTATCTTGGTGGTAGATTACTGTCTTTGTTAGCAAATATACTTTACAATGCAAAAATAACTGATGAGCCAACCTGTTATAAAATGTTTAAAAAAGAAGTTATTGAGAATATAAATTTAAAATCTAAAAAATTTGAATTCTGTCCTGAATTTACAGCAAAAATAAGAAAAAAGGGATATAAAATTTATGAAGTTCCTATCTCCTATAATCCAAGAAGTATTAAGGAAGGGAAAAAAATTCGTTTTAAAGATGGAATACATGCTATTTGGACTTTAATAAAATATAGATTTATTGAATAAAATGGTTAAATGTTTAATCTGCAATGGATTTTCTCGTTTAAGGTTCAAATCTCAAAGTTTTAAAATTTATCAATGTGAAGATTGCAAAACTTCTTTTCTTTATCCATTGCCAGTTAATACAGAAAAAATTTATGATAATAATTATTTTACTCTCTGGTATATTAAGGTATATGAAGAGAGAAAAAAATATTTTAAAAATCTTTTGAAAAAATTGAAAAAATATATTCCTGAAAAAGGAAAAATTCTTGATGTTGGCTGTGGAATTGGAATATTTATGTCTCTGATGAAAGAAAATGATTACCAAGTATATGGACAGGATATTTCCAGTTTCGCTTTGGATTTCTGTAAAGAAAAGGGATTTAAAGTTTATAATTATTTGTCCGAAATAAATTCACAAGAAAAATTTGATACTATTACAATGTTAGATTCAATTGCTCACATAAAAAATCCAATAGATTATTTACAAAAATGTAAAAAACTTTTAAAACAAAACGGAGTTTTAATAATAAAAACACCTTTACATTCTAATTATTTATTTATGATTGCTAAAATTTTAAAATTTACAATAAAGGAAAAATCAATTCTTCATTTACCTGCACAAATTTTCCATTTTGATAAATATTCAATTTCAAAACTTGCAAAGTTAACTGGTTTCAAATTAAAAAAAATTATAATTTTTAAAGAGTTTATTGATAAAAAAATATCCTTTTACAATATCTGGAAATTACTTATAGAAAGGAGTATGATTGTAATTTTGAAAAATGAATAAAAAAACAATATTTTTTTTATTTTTTATAATATTGTTAGGTGCAATTTTGAGAATTATAAATCTCGGAAGACATTCTTTTTGGTGTGATGAATTTCTTGCAATTTCTCTTGGAAAACATTCTATTAAATGGATAATCAATTTTATCACTTTTAATGATGCCCATCCACCTCTTTTTTATATAATGGTTCATTTTTGGTTAAAACTTGGACAAAGTGAATTTATTTTAAGGATTTTACCTTTAATTTTTGGTATAATGTGTATTCCTTTAGGATATATTTTAGGGAAAAAATTTAATAGTGAAAAAACAGGGTTACTTCTTTCACTTTTTATTTCTTTAAGCCCACCTCTTATTCTCTGGTCTCAACTTGTTAAGTCATATTCATTATTCACACTTCTGACAATTATTTCTTTTTATGTTTTTTTAAATTTTCTTGAACAGCAGGATAGAAAATCAAAAATAATTTTAATACTGTTAAACGTCTTAATTCTTTATACGCATAATCTCGGATTTATAGTTATTTTAATTCAGTTTATTTTTGCTATTTTCTCAAAGAAAATAAATTTAAAATTTATTTATGTGTATCTGATAACCTTTTTATTTTATATACCCTGGTTTATTAGAATACCTTATCAAATTCGCTTTACACTTGGAGTAATAAGACCTTTACCTATAAGTTTAAGGATTCCATATACATTATTTTATTTTTTTCTCGGAGAAACAATAAATCCATTTAATTTTAAAATTTTAGTTCCTATCTTTTTAATTTATTCAATAACCTTTATTATTAGTTTGAAAAATGTGTTTCTACTTGAGAAGAATAAAAAATATTTTATCGGAATTTCACTTGTTTTGCCTTTATTTTTTGTCTTTTTCCGTTCCACAGTTCCTCAAAATTTAATACCTTTTTCTATTTTTTGGTTTTTATTTTATGCAATAGGAACTGAAAAATTAAGCAAAAAAAATATAATTTCATACCTTGTTTTTATTTCAACATTTCCTTCGCTTTTTTTCTATTTTACTGATAATGTTTCTCAATATCATGATGCAAGCAAGTTAATACCTTTTAGAGAAATTTATAAAGAAATTGAAAAATTAGAGGGAAAGAGTGATTTGGTATTTACTACAGAAAAAATTGAAAAAGATTTAATTTCTCCAATTTTCTGGTATTATAAAGGAAAAAGTCAGATAATTGAAATAAAAAGCAAAAATGACCTGGATAAAATAATTAAATTGATGAAAGATAAAGAAAATTTTTTTCTTATTCTTGATTTTGTTAACAGTGCTGAAATTTCTGAAGAAGCAAAAAAATTTTTTGAAAAACAATTTGAAAAAATCTATGAAAAAAAATATGTATATAATGAAAAACTTTTGAATAAATTGAAAGGCGAAAGTCAATATTACTACCTTTTAGAAATTTATATTTTCAAGAAAAAATAATATTTATTCTCAAATTTTTACTTTGATGTTATAATAAAAATTTATGGAAAAAAAATATCTTCTTGGAAATGAAGCAATTGCACAAGGTTTATTTGAAGGAGGAGTGGAAGCATCTTTTGCATATCCTGGAACACCTTCATCAGAAATAACTGAATACCTCCTTTCTATCGCTAAAGATGAAATTTATATAGAGTGGAGTATAAATGAAAAGGTCGCTTTTGAAAATGCTTATGGCGTAAGTTTAACTGGAAAAAGAAGTTGTGTTATTATGAAACATGTTGGACTTAATGTTGCTTCTGATTCTTTACTTACATCTGCCTATACAGGAATTGTAGGTGGATTTATAATTGTAGTTGCTGATGACCCTTTTGCTCACTCTTCTCAAAACGAACAGGACTCAAGGAGATATGCACAGTTTTCAAAAATAGTTTGTTTTGAACCTTCAACTATTCAGGAAGCAAAAGATATTGCTATCTTTTCTTTTGAGTTTTCCGAAAAATTTAAGATACCTGTAATGATAAGAAGTGTAACAAGATTATCTCATGGAAAATCAGATGTTTTAATTGGAAAAAGAAAAGTAAAAAATATTTTACCTAATTTTGTCAAAAACCCTCAACAATTTGTGATGGTTCCTGCAAATGCAAGAATTGCTCATGAAAAATTAAATGAAAAACTAAAATTAATAAAAAAAGAAGTGGAAAAACTGGAAATAAACAAGATAGACAAAGGAGAAGGAAATTTAGGATTTGTATCCTCTGGACTAACTTATCTCTATCTAAAAGAATATCTTTCTTTAAAAAATAAATTTTATTCTGTATTTAAAGTTAGTTCATATCCTATACCAGAAAAAAAACTTGGAAATTTCATAAAAAAACTAAAAAAAGTTTTTGTTTTTGAAGAAGGAGACCCTGTAGTAGAGGAATTTTTATACTTCTGTGCCAAAAAATATAATCCTGAAATAAAAATTCTGGGGAAAATAAGTGGGGATGTGAAAAAAGAAGGTGAACTTTCTGTTGAAGAAATTGAAAAGGCAATAGAGAAAAAAAAGAAAAAAATGCACCATAATATCTATCTCCCCCAAAGAAATCCTTTACTTTGTTCAGGATGTTCTCATCTTGGGTCTTTTTATATTCTAAAAAAGGTTTTTGGGAAAAATGCAATTTTTCCTGCAGATATTGGATGTTATACTCTTGGGGTTAGATTAGGGACAATTGATACTTGTTTATGTATGGGAGCAGGTATTTCTGTGGGAAGCGGAATTTCAAAATTTGAAAAAAATTATATAATTTCAATAATAGGTGATTCAACATTTTTCCATGCTGGAATACCTGGATTAATAAATTCTGTTTATAACAACTCAAATCAATTTATAGCAATACTTGATAATAGAACAACAGCAATGACAGGTCATCAACCACATCCAGGGACTGGAAGAACTGCAAAAGGAGAAAAAACAATAGAAATTGATTTAAAAAAACTTGTTGAAAGTTGCGGAGTTAAAAATGTTATTGAAGTTGACCCTTATAAAATTAAGGATACAATTGAAGAAATAAAAAAGATAAAAGATGAGGTAGGTGTAAAAGTTATAATTTTTAAAAGAGAGTGTATTCATATTACAAAAAAAGAAAAAGAATTTTATTATTATGTAGATAAAAGTATTTGCAAAAAATGTAAATTATGTTTAGACATTGGTTGTCCTTCAATTAATTTAATTAATGGAGAAATAGAAATTGGGATTTTATGTAGTGGATGTGGAATGTGTAAAGAAATATGTCCATTTGGAGCAATAAAAAATGAAAAAATTTGATATTTTAATATGTGGTGTTGGAGGACAAGGAATAATCTTATGTTCTAATATTATAGGAAATGCTGGTGTAATTGAAAAATTACCTGTTAAGGGGTGTGAAATTCATGGTATGGCTCAAAGAGGCGGTTCTGTAGAGTCCCATATAAGATTAAATTGTATTTTTGGACCTAAAATACCTTTTGGAAATGCTGACCTTATCATAGGTTTTGAACCACTTGAAACAGCAAGAGCCATTCTCTATATCAAAAAGGGTGGAATAGTAGTTGTTAATAGTTTTCCAATTCCACTTTTAGGTGCTCAGTATAACTATAATGAAATTATTGAAATTCTAAAATCAAAAACAAAAAATATATATATAGAAAATTTCACTTCAATCGCGAAAAAAATTGGCTCTGTGAAAATTCTAAATATACTTATGCTTGGGTTTTCTTCAAAATTTATCCCTCTTAAAAAAGAAAGTTTAATTTCTTCAATGAAAAATTTTATTCCTGAAAAGTTTTGGGAAATAAATCTGAACGCTTTTAATTATTTTTCTGGTTGACAATTATAATTATTGCAGAATTTGACTTTAATATTTTTCAGTTGTAATATTTAAAAAAGGAGTTGTATGGAAAAATATAAAGTAGATGTTGAATATTTAAAAACAAAGTGTGATTATAATTTATTGAATTTCAATACAACTGAAGAAGTTCCTCCTTTAGAGGGTATAATAGGACAGGAAAGAGCGAAAAAGGCGCTTGAATTTGGACTAAGAATTAAAAGTAGTGGCTATAACATTTTTGTCTCTGGAATAACAGGTAGTGGCAGAACAACATCGGTAGAACAGGCAGTAAGAAAAATTGCTGAAAAAGGGAAAACACCGGATGATTGGTGTTATGTATATAATTTTTCAAATCCCGATAATCCTAATGTTTTAAGATTTCCACCAGGCAAAGCAAATGAATTTAAAAAGGATATGGAGTCGCTTGTTAACGAGTTAAAAGTTGAACTCCCAAAAACATTTGAAAGCGATATTTACGAGGAACACAAAAATCAAATTATAAAAGAATTTCAAAATAAAAGAAATGAACTTTTTGAAAAAATAGAACAATCCGCAAAAAATGCTGGCTTCCAAATAAAACAAACCCCTTCTGGAGTAGTTTTTATCCCTCTCATAGAGGGACAGCCACTTAAAGAAGAAGACATAGATAAATTAACAGATGAAGCCAAAAATGAAATAAGAAAAAAACAGGATTTTTTATATGAAGAGTTAAATGATGTGTTGAGAAAAGTTAGAGAATTTGAAAAGGAAGCAAAAGATAAACTTAATAAACTTGAGAGAGAAACAGCAGAATTTACAATTGCTCCAAGAATAACAGAACTAAAAGAAAAATATAAAGATTTTAAAGATGTTTGTAATTATCTTGACCAAGTAGAAAAAGACATGATTGAAAATTTAGATGATTTTAAAGAAAAAAAAGAAATTGAGTTATTACCAGGTTTAAAACTACCTGATAGAGATTCTTCTCTTTACAGATATACTGTAAATGTTTTCATAGATAATTCAAATACAAAAGGTTCTCCTGTTATTAAAGAAACAAATCCAACTGCTTATAACTTAAGTGGTAGAATAGAATATAGGCCTCAATTTGGAGCAATGGTAACTGATTTTACTATGATAAAACCAGGTGCTCTCCATAAAGCAAACGGTGGTTACTTAATTTTACAGGTTCTTGATGTTTTGAAAAATTATTATGCATGGGAAACATTAAAAAGAGCACTAAAAAATAATGAGATAATTATTGAGGATTTAAACGAACAGTTTAGATTAATAAATACTCCTACTTTAAGACCACAACCAATACCTTTTGATGGTAAAGTTATTCTTATAGGACATCCGATTTTTTATTATCTTCTATATACGTATGACGAAGAATTTAGAAAACTTTTTAAAGTAAGAGCAGATTTCAGTTTACTTATGGATAAAAATGAAGAAGGATATAGAAATTATGCTTCTTTTATAAGCAAAATATGTAAAGAAGAAAATTTAAGACATTTGGATAAGTATGCTGTTGGCAAAATTATAGAGTATGGCTCAAGAATTGTTGAAGATAGAGAAAAATTGACTACCCATTTTATTGAAATTGCTGATATTATTAGAGAAGCAAATTTCTGGGCAGAAATGGATAATTCTGAAATTGTAATGGAAAAACATGTTAAAAAAGCACTTGAAGAAAAAATTTATAGGTCAAATCTAATTGAAAAAAGGATTGAAGAATTAATAAAAGAAGGAACTATAATGGTGGATACAGATGGAGAAAAAGTAGGACAAATAAATGGATTGTCTATTATTTCTCTTGGTGATTATAGTTTTGGGAAACCATCCAAAATAACCTGTAATGTTTATATTGGAAGAAGCGGTGTTATAAATATTGATAGAGAAGTAAAACTTGCAGGAAAGATTCATAATAAAGGATTTTTAATTCTAAATACTTATTTTAATGAAAAATATGGACAAGAAAGGTCTGTTTCTTTTTCAGCAAGTATATGTTTTGAACAACTATATGAAGAAATTGAAGGAGATAGTGCATCATCAACAGAAATATATGTATTACTCTCTGCACTTGCGAACGTTCCAATAAAACAGGGTATTGCTGTCACTGGTTCTGTAAATCAAAAAGGAGAAATTCAGCCAGTCGGAGGAATAAATGAAAAAATAGAAGGGTTCTATTATACCTGTAAAGCAAAAGGTTTAACTGGAAAACAAGGTGTTATAATTCCGGAAAGAAATTTAAAACATTTAATTTTAAATGATGAAGTGATTGAAGCAGTTGAAAAAGGAATGTTTCATATTTGGGCAGTAAAAACTATAGATGAGGGAATAGAAATTTTAACAGGGATACCAGCAGGAGAAAAAAGAAAAGATAATACTTATCCTGAAGGGACTATTAACTATATGGTGTCAGAAAGAATAAATGAACTTACAGAAAAATATTTAAAGACTACAAGAAAAAAGAAAACGGAAAAAAAGGAGAAAAAATGAGTCCAATGATTTTAGCTCAGGCAACACCACCACCGCAGGTATCTCCATTAGGTGCTTTATTACCACTTATTCTTATATTTTTTGTGTTTTATTTCCTTCTCATTTTACCTCAACAAAAAAAGCAGAAACAACACAAAAAAATGCTTGAAGAGTTAAAAGAGGGAGATAAAGTTATTACAGTTGGTGGACTTATAGGAGAAATAGAAAAAATTAAAGATGCAGTAGTAACTCTAAAATTTAAAGAAAATACAAAAATAGAAATTTTGAAAAATGCGATTTCTCAGGTAATAGAAAAGAAAAAAGAATAATGAAAGCAGGGTATCTTGATGTTTCAAATGGTTGTGCAGGTGATATGTTGGTTGGTAGTTTAATAGATGCTGGTCTTAATTTAAATGATTTAAAAAAAGAACTTGAAAAACTCCCTTTAAAAAATTATAAAATTGAAGTAAAAAAAGTAGAAAGAGACACAAATTTTGGACATAAAATAGAAGGAACAAAATTTATTGTTAAGGAAATTGAGAAATGGGACGATAAAACAGAATATAAAAAAATAATTAAAATCATTGAAAAAAGTTCTTTTGCAAATAAAATTAAAAAAAAAATTATAAAGGTTTTTGATATTCTTGCAGAAGCAGAAAGTATAATTCATAAAGAAAAAAAAGAAAAACTTCACTTTCATCAAATTGGACAAATAGATGCAATTATTGAAATAATTAGTTTTATAGTAGGTATTGAATTATTAGGAATAAAAAAAATATTTTCAAGTTCTGTAGGAATAAGTAATCCTGCTCCTGTAACCTGTGAAATTTTAAAAGGAATCCCTGTTATTTTTAAAAATACTGATTTTGAAATTACGACACCAACAGGTGCGGCTATTACTAAAGCAATAACAACCTTTTTTCCTTTTAGTTTTAATTTTTATATAGAAAAAGTTGGCTATGGTGCAGGTATGAGAGAGTATCCTTTACCAAACATGGTAAAATTTTTCATTGGTAAAGTACAAGAAGCAGAAGGAATATATATTATAGAAACTAATATTGATGATATGAGTCCTGTTTTGTTTAGTAACTTAATTGATAAGCTTTTAAAAGCAGGTGCACTTGATGTTTCAATTTTTCAGGGTATAGGTAAAAAAAATAGACCTGTTTTTAAAATTGAAATAATATGTCCTGAGTATAAATTTAAAGAAATAGGTAAAATTTTATTTAAAGAAAGCACAACAATAGGTTTCAGATATAGAAAAGAAAGTAGGATTATACTTGAAAGAGAGATTAAAGAAATAGAAACAGAACTTGGTAAAGTAAGAGTTAAAATATCTTATCTTAATGGAGAAAAAGTTAATATTTCACCAGAATATGAAGATTGTAAAAAAATTTCGGAAGAGAAAAATATACCGCTTAAGAAAATTTACCAGATAATATATAAATCTCTGGCAACCAGTTAAAAATTATGTTAAAATTATTATTCTATGTTTATAGGCACTTTGAAATTTGAAGCAATTATACCAGGAAGTACAAGTTTAAAAGATAAGAGAAAAATCATTCAATCACTACAGAATAAAATAAAATCAAAATTTAATGTTTCAATTGCTGAAATTGACTATCAAGATAAATGGCAAAGAACAATGATAGGAATATGTTTTGTTAATAGTGGGAAAAAAGAAATTGAAAAAATATGTGAAAAAATAAAAAATATGTTTTTTGAAAACAGTGATATTTTAATAATCAATGAATTGAGTGAAATTATTTTTATAGGTGAGAAATAAAATGGATACAAAATATAATCCCAAAGAAATAGAAAACAAGTTATATAAAATATGGGAAGAAAATGGATATTTTTATGTAGATGCAAATATTCAGAAAAAAAAATATGTAATAGTTATTCCTCCGCCTAATATTACAGGTTTTTTACATATGGGACATGCTTTAAATAATACAATTCAGGATATTTTAATTAGATGGAAAAGAATGGAAGGTTTTAATTCCTTATGGGTTCCTGGAATAGACCATGCAGGTATTGCTACCCAAAATGTTGTTGAAAAAGAATTGTTAAAAAATGGAATTACAAGGAAACAACTTGGTAGAGAAAAATTTATTGAAGAGGTATGGAAATGGAAGGAAAAGTATGGTTCAAGGATTATTTTTCAATTAAAAAAATTAGGTGCTTCCTGTGATTGGACAAGAACAAGATTCACTATGGATGAAATGTTTTCAAAAGCAGTTAAAGAATGTTTTGTAAGATTATATAAAAAGGGATTAATTTATAAAGGCAAAAAGATTATAAACTGGTGTCCGAGATGTACAACAGCGCTTTCAGATGAAGAAGTTGAATACAAGGATGAAAAGAGTTTTTTATACTATATAAAATATCCACTTTTAAATGGAGGTTTTATTGAAGTTGCAACAACAAGACCTGAAACCATGCTTGGGGATACTGCTGTTGCTGTAAATCCAAAGGATGAAAGATATAAAAATTTAATAGGCAAGGATATTAAATTGCCTTTTGTTGAAAGAATTATTCCTATAATTGCAGATGAAAAAGTGGAAATTGAATTTGGTACAGGTGCTGTAAAGGTAACTCCTTCTCATGACCCAAATGATTTTGAAATTGCTCAAAAACATAATCTTGAATTTGTTGTAATAATGAATGAAGAGGGAATTATGAATGAAAATGCTGGAGAGTTTAATAATTATGAAAGGTTTGAATGTAGAAAAATTATTATTGAAAAATTAAGAAAACTGGGGCTTTTATCAAAAATTGAAGATTATACAAATAGAGTAGGCCATTGCTATAGATGTGATACAATAGTTGAACCATATCTCTCCACTCAATGGTTTGTGAAAATGGCTCCTTTAGCAGAACCAGCAATTAAAGCGGCAGAGGAAAATAGATTAAAATTTTACCCAGAAAGATGGAAAAAGGTTTATCTTCACTGGCTTTATAATGTAAAAGATTGGTGTATAAGTAGACAGATATGGTGGGGACATAGAATTCCTGTTTGGTACTGCAAAAATGAAAGTTGTCCTCCAATGGTAGAAAAGGAAGAAATTAAAAATTGTTTAAATTGTGGAAGTGAGAAAATTTATCAGGATGAGAATGTCCTTGATACATGGTTTTCTTCGTGGCTATGGCCATTTTCTGTATTTGGCTGGCCTGAAAAAACAAAAGACCTTGTAATTTTTTATCCAACAGATACTCTTGTAACTGCACAGGAAATTTTGTTTTTTTGGGTTGCAAGAATGGTTATGGCGGGAATTGAATTTTTAGGAGAAATTCCATTTGAAAATGTATATATTCATGGAACTGTAAGAGATAGCAAAGGGAAAAAAATGAGTAAATCACTTGGTAATGTTATAGACCCTGTTGAAATAATAGAAAAGTATGGTGCTGATAGTTTAAGATTTGGACTGGTTTCTTTAACTGCTTTTGGTCAGGATGTGTTTCTTTCCTCTGAGTTCTATACAAAAGGAAGGAATTTTACTAATAAAATATGGAATGCTGCAAGATATACTTTAAAAAGATGTGAAGAATTAAATGTAAAGAATGTAGAATTTTTAAAAGAAAAAAAAGACCTTTATTTTACAGAAAAATGGATACTTTCTCGTCTTGATGAAATAATTATAAACACAACTAATTCTCTTGATAAATTTTATTTTAATGAGGCAATAAATAATCTTTATGATTTTTTCTGGCATGATTTTTGTGATTGGTATATTGAAATTTCAAAAGTTTATGAAGATGAAAAATATACAAAAAGCAAAGTTATTCCTGTTTTATGCGAGGTATTTATTACCTCTTTAAAACTTTTGCATCCTTTTATTCCATTTATAACAGAACATATATGGCAAAATTTTAAAAATATTATTAAACTTGAAACCGAGAGTATAGTTATAAGTAAATGGCCTGAATCACAAAAATTTTTTGATAAAGAATCAATAGAAAAATTTGAAAATATAAAAAATATAATAATTTCAATAAGAGATATGAAAGCAAAGTTTGGAATTCCTGCTTTGAAAGATTTGGAATGTTATTACGAAGGTAATCTCGGTGAATTTGAAAAACTTATAATAAAAAAACTTGCAGGCATAAAAGAAATAAAGAAATTTGATGAAGAAAAAACTTTTGAAAGTGATTTTTTTGTCAGACATCTTATTTCTGGTAGAATAGGAATATCATTTAAGGGTATAATAAATATTTCAAATGAAAAAGAGAAAAAAATAAAAGAACTTGAAAAACTTAAAATTGTGCTTTCAAATATAGAAAAGAACCTTGAAAATAAGGAATTTGTAGAAAAAGCACCTTATGAAGTTGTTGAAAAAGAAAGGAGGAAAAAAGAAGAAATAGAAGAGAAAATAACCAACTTAACAAAAGATATTGAATTTATAGAAAAAAGGAGAGAATAATGTATGCATTTATTGAAATTGCAGGCAAACAGATAAAAGTTAAGGAGGGTTCTAAGTTTTCTATTTTCAGATTAAAAGATAAAAAAGCAGGAGATGAAGTAAAATTGAAGCCAGTGTGTATTATTGAAAATGAAAAAATAATCACATCAAAGAAAGAACTTGAAAATTTTAATGTTATATGTGAAGTAGTAGAAGAAAAAAAAGGTAAAAAACTATATGTATTCAGAAAAACAGCAAAAACAGGGTATAAAAGAGGTATAGGACATAGAGATAGATTAACAGTTTTAAAAGTGAAAAGTATAACAAGAAAGTGAAAAAACTTATAGAAAATTTACCGGGTAATTTTGTTGGGAAAAGGGCGGTTTTAGTAATAACAAAAGACAAATCAAAATATGAAATTGAGGAAGAAAGAGAAGAGTTATTATCTCTTGCCAGAACACTTGGAATTAAAATAGTTGAGATATTTTATATAAATTTACCATTAATAAATCCCGCTACATATATTGGCAAAGGTAAGTTATTTGAAATAAAAAACTTTGTTCAAAAAAACAATATTTCAATATTTATATTTGAAAAAGACCTCTCGCCTGTTCAGCAGAGAAATATAGAAGAGATATTAAATATAAAAGTTATTGACAGAACAGAATTAATTCTTTATATTTTTGGAGAACATGCTAAATCAAAGGAAGGGAAAATTCAGGTAGAACTTGCTCAATTAACATATTTGCTTCCAAGATTAACAGGTCATGGAATAGCACTTTCAAGATTGGGAGGAGGGCTTGGAACAAGGGGACCTGGAGAAATGAAACTTGAAGTTTACAGAAGAAGGATAAAAGATAGAATTCATAATTTAAAGGAAAAAATAAAAGAAATTGAAAGACATAGAGAATTACTTAGAAAATCAAGAGAATTGTTCCCTTCTGTTTCTCTTTTAGGATATACAAATGTTGGTAAAAGTTGTTTACTTAATGCGTTAAGTGCTTCTAATCTCTATGTAGCGAACAAACTTTTTGCTACACTTGATCCTGCTACAAGAGCTGTATATTTGGGTGATGATAAAATATGTCTTGTTTCTGATACAGTAGGGCTTATGAAAGATATTCCACATCATCTTATTGAAGCATTCAAATCTACTCTTGAAGAAGTAAAATATTCTAACCTAATTTTATGTGTTTATGATATTTCAAAATCAAATTTAGAGAAGCAAAAAAATACTATAATTGATGTTTTAAAAATTCTTGAAATAGAGGAAAAACCAATTGTTAATGTATACAACAAAATTGACCTTTTATCAAAGGAAGAGTTGGAAATATTGAAGCAGAGAAATCAGGAAGGGATATTTATTTCAGCAAAAACAAAACAAGGTATAGAAGAGTTAAAGAAAACCTTAAAGGAAATTTTATATGGAAGTAAAGTTATCCTTACAAAATAAAAAAAAGATAGAAGATATAGTTGAAGTTCTAAAAAATAAAAAATCATTTTTGATTACCTCTCATATTAATATTGATGGAGACGGTATTGGAAGTGAAATATCTCTCTATATTGCTCTTAAAAAAATTGGCAAAAAGGTTGAAATTATTAACCAAGATAGAATTCCTGCTATATTTAAATTTCTACCTTTCTCTGAAGTGATAAAAACTGTGAGTAATGAAGAAGAAGCAAAAAATTTTGAAGTTGGAATTGTTATTGATTGTGGTAATCTGGATAGAGCAGGAAAAATTAAAAAAATTATTAAAAAATTACCTTTTATAATTAATATTGACCACCACCTTACAAATTCACAATTTGGTAATATAAACTGGATTGACCCATCATTCTCTTCAACTGGAGAGATGATTTATTTTGTTTGTGATAAACTTGGTAATATTGATAAAAATCAAGCGGTTTGTCTATATACATCTATTATTTATGATACCTATTGCTTCACACATCATTTAAGCAATTATACTCTTGATGTTGCAAAAAAATTAATAAATTTGAAAATTAATCCGGAGAAAATAGCACAAAAAATATTTTGTGAAAAGTCAATTCAATCTGTTATTCTTTTTAAACTTGCTCTTGAGACATTAAAATTTAATAAAAAGAAGAAAGTTTGTTCTATGAAAGTAACCAAAGAGATGTTTAAAAGGGCGAAAGCAAAGGAAGAGCATACAGAGGGATTTGTTGAATTTTTAATATCAATTAAAGGAGTGGAAGTTGGTGTATTGTTTAAAGAAAAGGACAAAGGTGTAAAAGTAAGTATGAGAAGCAAAGGAAATATTGATGTAGAAAGTATAGCCCAAAGATATAATGGAGGAGGACATAGAGAAGCAGCAGGATGTTTTTTAGAAAATAAAGGAATAGAGGAAGTTGAAGCAATTATTATGAAAGAATTGCAATGGATGGAATTTTAAATATATATAAACCAAAAGGAATAACTTCTTACGATGTGATAAGAATTATTAAAGAAGAATTCAAAATAAATAAAAAAATTGGACATGGTGGAACTTTAGATCCAATAGGAGAAGGCGTATTGATTATATGTTTTGGAAATATGACCAAAATAACAAGTAAATTACTTAATTGTGATAAAGAATATATTGCGGAGATTCTACTTGGAGTAAAAACAGATACTGATGATATAGAGGGTAATGTAATAGAAAAGAAAGAAGTAGGAAATTTAAATGAAGAGGAAATAATGAAAGTAATAAAAAGTTTTGAAGGAGAAATTGAACAAATTCCTCCTGTTGTCTCTGCAATAAAATATAAAGGAAAGCCGCTTTATAAATATTACAGAAAAGGTATAATAATTCAACCATGTGCAAGAAAAGTAAAAATAAAGAAAATTGAGGTTTTAAAAATATCATTACCTTATATTGAATTTAAAATTTTATGTTCAAAGGGAACTTATATTAGGGCTTTGTGTAGAGACATTGGAGAAAAACTTGGAACAGTGGGAACGCAGAATAAACTTATAAGAACAAAAGTTGGACCATTTAAAATTGAAGATAGTGTTAAAATTGAAAATTTAAAAAAAAATGGAATAGAAAAATATTTAATTTATCCATCCGAAATTGCAAAAATATTTTATGGGAGTATTTAAATGGAAAATCTTAAAATAAGTGTTGCAGGAATAAGAGGAAAATATCCATCTACACTGACACCCGAGATTGTCTATAAATTTGGGTTATCTTATGGAAACTTTCTAAAAGAAAAAAAAATATATATAGGAAGGGACACAAGAATATCAGGAGAAGTTTTAAAATATATTATAATTTCTTCTATCCTTGCAAAAGGTAAGAATGCTATTGACCTTGATATTGCTCCAACTCCTCTTGTTGAATATGCTGTTGAAAAAAATAAAAATTCAGGAGGGATTATAATTACAGCGAGTCATAATCCTTTTGAATATAATGGCATAAAATTTCTTTCAAAAAAGGGAACATTTTTAAATGAAAAAGAAGGAGAAAAACTACTTAAAATATATGAAAAAGGCACTTTTTTAAATCTATCAAAAACTCCCGGAAAAATTTTAAAAGAAGACGGGATTGTTGATGAATATTTTCAAGATATTTTTAAAAATGTAAATACAGAAAAAATTAAAGTGAATAATTTTAAAGTTATTGTTGATGTTTGTCAAGGAGTTGGTGCTTTATATACAAAAAATTTTCTTGAACAATTAAATTGCAAAGTTGAAATTTTAAATGAAAAGCCCTACGGAGTTTTTTCTCATGACCCTGAACCTAAAAAAGAGACATTAAAACAATTATCCCAATGTATGAAAGAAAAAAGTGCAGATATTGGTTTTGCTCAGGACCCAGATGGAGATAGATTAGCAATTGTTGATGAAAATGGAAATATTGTTGGAGAAGAAATTGTTCTTGCGATATGCGTTAAAAGTATTCTTGAAAAAACTAAAACACCCATCGTTGTTAATCTTTCAACTTCTATGATTATTGATTATATTGCAGAAAAATTTGGCGTAAATGTCTATA
>JAMWBY010000007.1 GCA_023818745.1 Candidatus Omnitrophota bacterium | reverse complement strand
CAAACAACATTTTTAAGTCCAGCACTGAATAAAGAACCAGCAAGACATAGAATTACACTCACATCTTCATCATTTAACATCTTTTCATAAAGTTTGGCTCCATATGCAAGAGTTCTTGCAGAAAAAGCCATTTTAGAATACATTTCAATTATTGGAATGGCATCTATTTTTTTTATATCAATATGTTCAATTGGATTTTTCAGGTAATCTTTTTTTGTTTTTTCCATATTATCTCCTTCTCAATTTTTATATTTTATATTTATTTTAGAGATTTGTAAAATTTCACCAGCCCTTTAAAAATTTAAAATCAGGAAAGATTCTAAAGTTCCTCTTTTGTTAAATAAGATTTTAGAAAGATAGAATGGTTATTTCTCCTTCAATATCTTTTATATCTAAAGCAAATTTTTTTATTCCTGATTAGAACTTTACCTATCTGGATGGGGAGAAGATGGTAGTGGTTTTGCAGAAAGAACTATAAACTTCATATTTTGAGGTTCTATTATCTCTTTCGCTTTAAGTTCAATCTCATCCTGAACAATCAAATATTTATCTTTTTTATTAAATAAAATACTCCTTTTTATATCTTTACTATACTTTCTATAGGCATCAGTTAAATCAGCAATTGCAAAAGTTTATGCTATTTCTGCTGTATCAGAGAAATGTTTTGAATTCCGATCTGGAAAATTTGAAGCAGACAATATTTCTTCCCATAATCTTTTTATATATTTTTCATCTTTTTCAATTTGATAAACAAAAAAGAATATATGTTCTATTTAAAACTCTCTTTGAAACATGTAATAATCTCAACTTATTTGGAATTTCATATTTTAAGACCGGTTCACTTATAATTTTAAAAGTTTACTAAATTTAAAAAATATGTCAAAATATGCTGTTAAAAAATGGAAAATATTTACCAATTAAATTTTTTGAAGATTTTTTTTCTTGAAATTTATGCATTTTTAATTGGAGTTTCAAAAACAGGAATTCCAGGAGTTGGGATCCTTGCTATACCATTAACTGCAATGATTTTACCTGCAAAGGCATCAACTGGAATAATTTTACCAATGCTTATAATGGGAGATATATTTGCAGTAAGTTATTATAGAAAAAAAGCAATATGGAAATATATTTTTCGTCTTTTACCTTTTGCTACTTTTGGAATTATTATCGGTTACTTTCTTATGCAAAAGATAAATGACCAGCAACTATCAAAATTTATCGGAATTATAATAATTACAATTCTTTTTCTTAATTGGTACTGGAATAAAAAAGAAATTAAAATTCCAGAAAGTATTTATTTTGCTCCATTGATGGGACTTTTTGCTGGTATCACAACTATGATGGCAAATGCAGCAGGTCCTATTTTAATAATTTATCTTCTTGCTATGAAATTACCAAAAACAGAATTTGTTGGAACTGGTGCCTGGTATTTTTTTATCTTAAACTGGTTTAAAGTTCCTTTTTCTACTAAACTCGGTTTAATAAATATATATTCATTAAAACTTAATTTTTTACTAATTCCTGGTATTACTCTTGGGGCTTTGCTTGGGATTATCTTCTTAAAAAAAATACCTCAAAAAATATTTAATAATTTAGTCCAAATCCTTGCTTTTATTTCTGCCTTAAAACTAATCTTCTAATTTTATTTTTCAATTAAAATAACTGAAAGACAAGCACAATAATTTCCTCTATCTATCCCTTCTGTTGTTTTTCCTTTAATCCCAATTTTCTCTTTTTCTACTCCTATTATATTTGCCAAATTTATTTTTATCTTTTCAACATAGGGCAAAATTTTTGGTTTCTCACAGATAATTACATTATCAATATTAACAATGCTATATCCATCTTTTTTAAGAAACTTAAGGACTTTTTTTAATATCTTTTTACTATCTATTCCCTTTATTTTTTGCTCAGTATCTGGAAAGTAATAACCGATATCTAGTCTTCCAAGTGCTCCAAGGATTGCATCAGAAATTGAATGAATTAAAACATCTCCATCACTATGTCCTAAAAGTCCTTTACTGTAAGGAATCTCAATGCCACCAAGAATAAATTTTCTACCTTTTTCAAATCTATGTATATCAAACCCAATACCAATTTTAAACATTTTTAAAGTATAAAAACAGCAGCAGCAACAACAGTTGTCCAGAGCCCATGTTTATCGCCAATTGCTGATTGAGTTATATTTGTCGTTTTAATAATTCTTCCCGATATTTTCCATATTTCTTTTTTCTCATCATAGGAAGCCGTCGGGTCAAATTCAAGCCCAAGAATTGTTGCAAGCATTGTTGCAGCAAGGTCTTCTGCATAATCTCCTGCTTTTTCTTCTGTCTCTCCAAAACCTTCATGTTCAGAAAGATATCCATATTGATTTGGATCTTTCGGAATTGCAATTCCAACAGAAGCAGTTATAAGGCGATGTGGTTCATTTGTTGAATTTCTGCTTAAAACTACATAAATAATTTGACCTGGTTTTAATAATTTAAGACCTTCTTTTTTAGGTATCAATTTACAACCAGGAGGAAAAATACTTGAAATGGAAACAAGATTGAATTGAGCAATCCCTGCATTTCTTAACGCTTTTTCAAAACTTGTCAACCTTTCTTTATCTTTTCCTACCCCTTTTGTCAAAAAAACCTTTTTGGGCAACATTTTTTCTCCTTTTTTAAAAATTAAAATCTGGATGAGTATATGGTTTTAAACTTCTTTTTTCTCCTGCAAGTGCCCATAGGTAATATATTTGATGTTCTGGGGCAACACATACAGGATGATAACCTTTCGGAATTGTGACAAGCACATTATTTTTTATCAAAAATATGTTATCCTGACTTTCATCAAAAATTCTTATATATCCAAATCCTGTTGATGGAGTAATTTTAAAAAAATATAGTTCTTCAAGAGCATTTTCATCAGGAGGATTATTTCTATCATGTCTATGCGGTGGATAACTTGACCAATTTCCCGGATCATTTATTGTTTCTCCAAGAATTATTTTTTCTGCTGGAAATGTTTCTGGTACTATGTCTATTATATTTCTAAAATATGTTTCTTTTCCTACTCTTCTAAATTTTACTTCCTTTGAATTTAAAAATTTGGGTTTACCTATTCCTCTTCCAGGACATCCAACAATACAAATTTCAGTTTTTTTCTCAAATTCAATAGAGAATTCAAAAAATGGTGGCAAATAAACAGCACATGGTGGTTCTTCAAAAACATTCTTCCTTTTCATAACACCAAGTAAATTGTTTTCAACATAAAAATTACATCTTCCTTCTGTAATTACAAATACACTTTCTTCTTTTTCTGTATTACCCTTAAAAACACCTTTTTCTCCTTTTATTATAGAAAAAGACAAAAGTTTTAAATCAGAATTTTTCGGTGATAATATTTTTTGATATCCTGTGCTCTCTTCAATTTTAAAATACATAGCCATTTTTATCCCTCCTAAAATCTTTCCACAATTTTAAAATCTCTGCTTCCAAAGTTATCCACAACTTCAAATTTAATTCTATCAAAAAATATAAAATTTTTAAATAACCCTTTCTTAAAAATAAATTCATATAAATCTGGAGAAATTTCAATTTTAAGTTTATAATTATATCCCTTATGAGAAAAAAATTCAAAAATTATTTTTTTCAATTCAAGAAAAATCAGTTCTTTATCTTTTTTAAATCTCAAACCTGCGCAGGAATCACATTCTTTAAAAAGTATATTATAAATAGAATAATCATTCTTTTCTCTTAACATTTCCACAAGTCCAAATTTTGAGATAAATAAAATGTCTGTTTTAGATTTATCATTTCTAAAATTTTCAATAAACTTTTTAAAAACTTTTTTTCTATTCTCTTCTTTCATATCTATAAAATCAACGATTATTATACCTGATATATTTCTACATATTATTTGTCTTGGAATTTCTTCTGCTGCCTCTAAATTTGTTTTCAAAATTGTTTCCTCTAAATTTTGTTCTTCTGTCTTTCCTGAATTAACATCTATTGTTGTAATAGTTCTTCCTTTTTCTATAATTAAATATCCACCCGACGGTAAAAAAACTTTATCAGACAAAAATTCTTTGATTTTGTCCTCTAATCCATATTGAATAAACATTGGTATTTTTTTACTATAGAGATAAATTTTTCCCCTTAATTCAGGAATAAATAAGTTAACATACTTTTTTATTTGTGAAAATATAAATTCATCATCAACTTCAACAAGTTCATAATCTTCATTAACATAATCTCTTATAACTTTCAAATATAAGGGTATTTCCCTCCATAATAAAGAAGGGCTAGTTTTTTTCTTGTAGTCCCTTTTAATCCTTTTCCATATTCTCAAAATATTTTGAATTTCCCTTTGTATAAAAATTTCTTTTTTTCCCATTGCTGCAGTTCTAACAATATAACCAAATTTTTCTCCTATTTCTCTTTTAAAAATTTTCATCAATCTTTTTCTCTCTTTTGTATCTTTTATTTTTTGAGAAATTTTCTGTATTTTTAAATTTGGAAATAAAACAAAATATCTTCCTGGTAAAGAAATTTTTTCAGTAAGTTTGGGCGATTTTCCATCTTCTCCCGGTTTACATATTTGAACTAATATTTCTTTTTCCGGAATAAAAATTTTGGGTAGAGCATCTTTTTCTTCATATTCATCAATATCATAATATGTATTAAATTGATCAATTTGCAAAAAACCACTTTTCATTTCTCCAATGTTTACAAAAGTAGAATTTATTCCTGGTAAAAATTTCTCTATTTTCCCTTTATATATATTTCCTATCTCAGGTTCAAAATTTTCCTTATAAACAAAAAATCTTTCAATCCTACTATCTTTTTCAATAACAATTCTTAAAATTACTTTCTCATTATTTATAAAAATTTTGTACTTACTCATCTTTAATTACCAATTCTCTTTTAATACCGTCAAAAAGCCCATTAACAAATATCTTTTTATGACTGAAATTTTCCATTTTAAAAATAACTTTAATAATTTTTGAGTCATCTTCAATAATTTTACCTGAATTTTCAATTTTTTCTTTTACCACTTTTTCATTTAAAGGTATAAAATAAATTCCATAAATAGAAGATAATGGAACTTTTTTCTCAACCCATAGGCAATTTTTAATTTCTGTTCCTTCAGGAAGAATTTTATTGGTTTTCTCAATAAAAGAATTTAAATCAAAAATGTCCAAAACTTCAATTTCAAAAAACTCATTTATTCCTATAACAGGAATTGGCAATGGTGGACAAAAAGATATTTTAGGTCGAGGTGTAAAACTCTCTGAAAACCTTATTGGAACATCTATTCTTCTTAAACATCTTTCAATTAATTTACAAAAGAAGATATGAGAAATAAATCTTGAAATATTTTCTTTTTTGTAAAATACCCTTAACTTATATGTCTTCATCTTTTATTTTAATTTCTTCTATGTTATGGAATATCCCCCCATAAACAGTGATTTTTAAATTCTCAAACTTATTTCTTACTGCATAAATTACATTTGAATTTGCTGTATAAATTAAAGGAAGATATTCAGTTACAATAATTTGCCACTTATCATAAATCTTTTTTCTCTCTACAGGATTTAAATACTTTGTTCCTTGCTCAAATAAAGTATCTATTTCTTTTTCCCAGAAATAATTTCTCCTGTTATAAAAATTCCAAAAATGAAGTTGTCCTTCTGAATGCCACACGTTCTTCCCTCCATGTGGTTCAATCCCACCTGTAAGTCCAATAATAACTCCCTCCCAGTCTTTTGATATTGTGAGTTTATTAACAAGTGTATTAAAATCAATAGGTAACAAATTTACTTTCATTCCAAGTTTTTCAAGGTCATTTTGAATTATATTCCCTATCTGTATTCTCTCAAAATTATTACTATTTGTCACTATTGTAAATTCAACTCTATTTCCATTTTTATCATAAAGAGTTCCATTTTTCCATATAAACCCACCTTTTTTTAAAAATTCTTTTGCTTTTTCAAGATTATAATCGTATTTGATAATTTTATCATTATAGAAAAATCCACAAGATGAATTCATTGGGCCATATTGAGGTGTCCCAAAACCAGCATATACGTTTTTAATGATTGAATTTCTATCTATAGCAAAAGCAACACTTTTTCTAAAATTTATGTCTGAAAACCATTCTTTTTTATAATCTGGTATTTTTGCATCAATATTTTGATTAAAAGAAAGAAATTCAGAACCAAGAGAAGGACCCACATCATATAGTTTAAAGTTTTCTTTTTCTTCAAGAGGCTTTAAAATATAATAATCCTGACCTCTTATAGATAATGCATCTATTTCTCCTGTTCTGAACTTTAAAATTGCCATATTATGGTCAGGAATAATTTGAAAAACTATTTTTTCAATATATGGAAGTTGTTTTCCTTCTTTATCTTTTTTCCAATAAAATGGATTTTTTTCAAGTATTATCCATTCTCCAGGTCTGTACTCTTTAATTTTATAAGGACCCGTTCCAACTATATTTTCAACTTTTTCATTTACTCCCCAGGAACTTGTAAATTTCCCATCTTCCACTATTTTTTTAAGTTTATGTGCAGGCAAAATTTCCTGTCCTAAAAGTTGAAGAAACGGAGCAAATTTTTCTGGAAGAATAAATTTAACTGTATAATTATCTAATTTAACCACTTCTATGCTTTTGCCTTCAATTGTAAAAATATCTCTACTACTTGTTGGAATTGCTTCATTATAAATCAGGTCTTTAAAGGTAAATAAAACATCATCTGCAGTAAATTTCTCACCATCATTCCACAAAACATCCTTCCTTAAATGAACTATCCATATTTTCCCTGTCAAATCAACTTCCCATTTTTCTGCTAAAGAAGGTTGAACCTGAAGTGTTATTCCATCAATTCGCGTAAGCCCTTCAAAAATAAAACCAGTGATTAAAGTTGTGCTTGTTTCCTTTGCAATGATCGGATTAAATGATTTTGGGTCAGAAGAAGTGGAAAGAAGTAGAGTTTTGTTAAACTTAACTACTTTTTTACTACAACCTGATGTTAAAATAACAAGAATAAATAATAAAATATAAAATTTTTTCATTTGGGAAGTATATTTCTGAAATCTTCAAGAAGATGGGTCATACTTTGATATCTTAAAACCATCTCTTCTTCAGTTGCTTTTTTAATAATTTCTTTTAATTCTGAAGGAACTGGTAAGTCCTCACATAAAATCTTTTGTTTACCTATATTTTTCCTATATGCTCTTATATCAATTCTTTTAAAATAATCTTCATCCTCTCTGCCTTCTATATAAAGTTTTGCTGTAATTATTTCGTCCATTGTAACTCCAAAACTATATATATCTGATTGAAATGTTGCTTGTCCCTCTATTTGCTCAGGAGCTATGTAAGATATTATACCAAATTTTGTCACAGTTCCAGATTTCGGAAATATATCTTTTTTCCAAAATTTTTTAGGTAGTTTTGCAATTCCAAAATCAGTAAGTTTAATTTTATTTAAATCAAATGAAATAAGGACATTGTCTGGTTTTACATCTTTATGAACAATATTGTTTTGATGGATATATTCAAGCCCTTTTCCTATTTGATAACATATTTTCAAAATTTGTTCAAACGACCATTTTTCCCTTTCATAAAGGTACTCTTTTAAATTTTTACCATCTATATATTCCATTATCATAGCGTAATGGTGGTCAAACCTTCCAAAATTAAAAACTTTAACTATATTGGGATGGTCTAAATTCATTGCTATTGACGCTTCTCTTTCAAACTGTTTAACAAGTTTATTCTTTTCAAAAAATCCACCTTTTAAATAAAGAATTTTTATTGCTACTGGATTTCCATAAGGTGGCTTTGCTAAAAAAGAGTATGCTTTATAAACTTTTGTATATAAGCCACCTCCAAGATATTCACCAATAGAATAACCACCAAAATTCTTCATTCTCATTTTTTAATATCTGGTTTATCAAGAGAAATAATTTTAATATCATCTACACTTTTTATTTTTTTATTCAAATTCAATAACGCAATTTTTCTCTCAGTTCCATAAGATGTTGAAGTAAAAATCGTTAAACACCTATTTTCAAACATTCTTTCTGGAGCATATGGGTCGTGAGACCTTATGAGAACATTAAAGCCAATTTTATTCATAATTTTAAAAAAATAATCTCTGCCAAATTTAGGTCTACCTAAAAAATTACCAAGAAATTCTCCTTCTTTATCTCTAAAATCTCCCCATATGATTTTAAACCATTCTCTATCTCCAATTTCTATTTTTTCAATATCCTCAATTTTTTCTATCTCGGGTAAAGCACCATGTAAAGCAAGAAAACCATTTCCATAACTACAAAATGGTAATTCTAGAAACTTTTCTTTATAAAATTTAAACTCATCTTCATTTAAACTTTCCCAGAAATCAGAAGGACTACATTCTACAACAGGATACATTTCATGATTCCCAGCAAGCAAAATTAAATTATCATGCTTTTCTTTCAAAGATAATAAATAATCTATATTCTCTTTAGATTTTTCTCCTCTATCAACGTAATCTCCAAGAAAAAGAATATAATGATTTTTTTTATAAATAAAATTTTTAACAATTATTCTTGTTGTATTGAAATCTCCATGCGTATCACCTATAACAACTAATTTTCCTTTTTTAGGCAGTTCAACCAGTTTTTCCATTTTTAAATTAATTTTCTGGAGGAATAGGTGGAAGAGATGGACTAACTTTTTGTGGTTTATTCAGTTCTTCTTTCAAAATGCTTCTGGTTGTAAGTTTATTAGGAGTAATGGCAAGTATAACTGATGTAATGATAAACATAATTGCTAAAAATGCTGTGATTTTGTTTAAAATAGCAGGTGTCTCTGCTCCAAAAACTGTCTCCATCCCTCCCCCTCCAAAAATATTAGCCATTGAGGAACCCTTACCACTTTGAATTAAAACTGCCATAATTAAAAGTATTGAAATCACAATATGAATAATCAATAAAAATATATACATTTTAATTCTCCTTTCTTTCATTTTAATTCTAAAATTCTCTCTTGTCAAATTTCCGTATTGACATAAAATTATACAAAGTATAGATTAAAAAATATGAAAAAAATTATAATTACAGGTGGTAATGGACTTGTAGGGAGATACCTGAACAGTGTTTTTGAAAAAAAGAAATATAAAATTTTTTCTTTTTCAAAAGAAGAAATGAATACTACAGATAGAGAAACCTGTTATAAAATTTTTAAGGAAATAAGACCAGACATAGTTATCCATCTTGCTGCATTAACAGATGTAGATTTTTGTGAAAAGAATCCAGAAATTGCTTATAAGGTTAATTCTGAAGGAACAAAAAACATATCTGAAATTTCATCTTATTTTAATTCATTTATTATTTATTTAAGCACTGATTTTGTCTTTGATGGTAAAAAAGGAACTCCCTATACAGAAAAAGATGAACCCAATCCTATAAATGTATATGGAAAAAGTAAACTTAAAGGGGAGGAATTTATTTTAAGTAATTGTTTAAAAGAGAAATTTTTGATAATAAGAACTTCAAGAATATTTGGGAAAAATGGGAAAAGTTTTGGCAGTAAATTGCCTTTAATTATGAAAGAAAAAAAAGAAATTTTTCTGACTACGGATATAATAAATTCTCCAACTTATGTACTTGAACTTGCTAATTCCATTAAAAAATTGATTGAAAAGTATTTCTATGGGATAATAAATATCTGTAATAATAACTGGTGTTCATGGTATGAATTCGGGATTAAAATGAAAGAAATTTTAAAATCTGAAATAAAAATCAAAGGAATTACATTTGAAGAGTATGGGAAAATATTTAATGTATATGCGAAAAGACCAAAATTTTCAGCATTATCTATTGACTTACTTAATTCTTTAAATATAAAAATGAGACCATGGGAAAAATCATTAAAAATTTTTTTAAATAAAGATTTAAAAATTTGGGAAAAGGATGCCATAAATTCAATAAGAAAAGGGGATATTTATGAAAAAAGTTAAAATCGGGTTTGTTGGATGTGGTAGTTTTGCAAATATGGTTCATTATCCTTCACTTGCTGAAATGGAAGATGTAGAGATTTCTGGTATATGTGATATAAATAAAGAAAGGTTGGAAAAAACTGCAAATAAATATAAAGTTGAAAAAATTTATACAAATTATAAACAAATGTTTGAAGAATTAAATTTAGATGGAGTTTATATTATTATGCCACCCCACCATTTATATGATATTGTAATTGATGCTTTAAAATCTAACTTAAATGTCTTTATAGAAAAACCCCCTGGAATAACACTCTTTCAAACAGAGAACTTTGCAAATCTTGCTGTTAAAAATGGATGTAAAACAATGGTTGGATTTAATAGAAGATTTATCCCTCTATTAAGGAAAACAAAAGAAATAGTTGAAAAAAATGGACCTATTATTCAGGCGGTCTCAACTTTTTATAAAAATATGTATCCTAATTTTCTCTATTTTAATGGAGCAACTGATATATTAACATGTGATGGTATTCATTCTGTAGATGTATTGAGGTGGTTGTGTGGAGAAGTAAAGAATGTTAAAAGTATTGTAAAATCATATTTTTCAGAAGTTGCAAATGCTTTCAACGCAATGATAGAATTTGAAAATGGAGCAACGGGAATTTTATTGACAAACTGGACAGTTGGCAAAAGAATTCATACTTTTGAAATCCATTCAAAATCTATTTCTGCATTTGTTGATTGTGATGACAAAGCATTAATATTCAGAGATAATAAAGAAGAACCGGAAATTTTATTAACAACTGAAGTCGCAAAGAGCAATGAAAGACATAAATTTTACGGTTATTATTATGAAGATAGGCACTTTATTGATTGTTTAAAAGAAAATAAAGAACCAGAATGTAATTTTTCTGATGCAGTAAAAACGATGGAACTTGTAGAAAAAATTTATAAAAATAACATTTCTTCAAAAATGGAGGAAAAAAATGAAGGAATTTGAAAAAGTTATGGAAAGTGTAAGTTTCATTAAGGAAAGGATAGATATAAAACCTGAAATTGGAATTATTCTTGGAACTGGATTAAGTGCTCTTGCCGAGAAAATAAAAAACAAAATACTTATTTCTTACAAAGAAATCCCACATTTTCCTGTTTCAACAGTCAAGACACATCTTGGAAATTTAGTTATAGGAACTCTTGGTGGAAAAAATGTAGTTGCTATGCAAGGAAGATTTCATCTTTATGAAGGTTACACCCCATATCAGGTTGTCTTTCCAATAAGAGTAATGAAATTCCTTGGAATAAATATACTTATTGAATCTAATGCTGCGGGTGGGTTAAATCCACTTTTTAATAAAGGAGACCTTGTTATAATAACTGACCATATAAATCTAACCGGACAAAATCCTCTTGTTGGAGAAAATGATGAAAGATTTGGACCAAGATTTCCAGATATGTCTTGTCCATATACACCGGATTTAATAAATATAACAGAGAAAGTTAGTATTGAAGAAAAAATCCCTTTAAAAAAGGGCGTTCTTGTTGGACTTCTTGGACCTAATCTTGAAACGAAAGCAGAATATAGATTTCTAAGGTTGATAGGTGCTGATATGGTAACAATGTCAACAGTGATAGAGGTCATTGCTGCGGTTCACCTTGGTATTAAAGTGCTCGGTATTTCTGTAATTACTGATATGTGTTTACCCGATGCATTAAAACAGGTCTCATTTGAAGAAATAGTAGAAGTCGCAAATTCTGCTGAACCAAAGTTGACAAAAATTGTAGAAAATGTTATAATAAATATATAATATGCAAAAAATGGAAAAGAAGAAAAAAAAAGTCACGATAAGATGTAGAAAGTGTTTTATGGTTGACAGTTATGAAATAGAGGAAGGAAAAGAAATTAAGTGTAAACATTGTGGAAGTAAAGTTTACTTAATTGATACAATTTAAAAAGTGGGGAGGTGATTTATATTGGTAGTTAATACAAACAATATTAATTTCGAAAAAATTTTTAAACAATTTAAAAGGGAGGTAGAAAGAGAAGGAATTATAAAGGAGATGAAGGAAAGAGAATTTTATGAAAAGCCGAGTGAAATAAGAAAAAGAAAAAAAATGAGAAAATATAGACCTCATTTTAATTTACCAAAATAAAAATGCCTTCCTCAATATATTGTATTTCACTAAATCCAAGTGTTGACTATACTTTTTATCTAAATGATATTGTTGATGAGGATATAAATAGAATAGAAAAAAGCATTATTCATCCGGGTGGAAAGGGAATGAATGTTGCAAGGATGTTAAAAAAATTGGGAGAGGATGTTTTTCCTATAACATTTATAAGTAAAAAGGAAACTTTATATAGAAAACTTCTTAAAAAGGAAAAAATTGATTTTATTCCTATTGAAATTAATGGTAAAGAAAGAAATGTTTATAATTACATTTCAAAAAAGAGAGTTTTAAGATTTAATGAGAAAGGACCAGAAATAAAAAAACAAGAATTAAAAAAATTCTTTAATGTTTTATCAAATTTAAAAATAAAAAAGAAAGATATTGTTGTAATGTCAGGTAGTATTCCACCGGGAATAAAGGAAGATATTTATGCCAAAATAGTAAAAAGAGTTAAAAAATTTGATGTTTTTACTGTAGTTGATGCAGATGGTGAAATTCTTAAAAAAAGTATAAAAGAAAAGCCATTTATAATAAAACCAAATTTAAAAGAACTTGAAAGAACCTTTAATACAAAAATTGAAAATTATGAAAAAATAAAAGAAATTTGTTTTTCTTTAATAAAAAGTGGGATTTCAATTATACTTGTTACAAATGGAAAAAATGGCGCTTTATTATTTACAGAAAAGGAAATAATTTATTCAAAACCACCCCAGGTTAATTTTAAGAGTAATATTGGATGTGGTGATGCTTTTCTGTCTGGTTTTTTATGTAAATTTAAAAATGGGGAAAAATATGAAGACGCGTTAAAATTTGCAGTTTCAGTAGGTGCTGCAAAAGCAGAAGAAGAAGGAACAAAAATGCCATCTTTTTCAAAAATAAAAAAACTATTAAATTCTGTTAAAATATGGAAAAATCCAGATAGTATTGATTCTTTTTTTACTCCACTTTAAATTCTTTTACATTTTTATTTCTAAAAGAAAGAAAAATGAATCCTCCAATAATACTATTTAAAATTACACTTAAAAGACAGAGTAAAGATAATGCATAAGCATTATTCTTACCCAAAAAATCAGAAAATAAAAAAATATATGAAAATTCCCTTATACCAAGTCCTCCAAGAGAAGGAATTAGAGTAGATACCCATACCAAAGGAATAAAAATAAAAAAAGGTAGAATACTTAATGTTTTTCCTGTAATTGAAAAACTTATAAGATATTGAGATAAAATTGAAAGGAATTGTAAGAAAAAACTTATAAGAATTGAAAAATATAATTTCTTTGTATTTTCTATAAAGTAAAAATTAATTGAGTTATATAAATTTAGAAGTTTCTCATTTAAAAAGGAAGGGATAAATTTTTTTATGGGCGAGTAAAAAAATACTGCTACTTTTCTTTTCGAGAAGAAATAAAAAACAAAAATTAAAAGGAAAAATAAAATAAAAATTAAATGATAGATTTTTCCCTTTTCTCCCTGATAAAATGAAATAGAGATAGCTCCCATGGTCATAACAGTTAATGAACCAATGTATCTATCAAGCAAAATGGAGATACCACTTAAAAATTTTTGTTTTTGCTCTTTAACAACATAAAAAATCTTAACTATATCTCCACCAGCAGAAGTAGGAAGAAAATTGTTAAAAAATAATCCAATCATAGTTATCTTCCAGACAAAATAGAGAGATAATCTTTTTTTAAAATAGATTTCAAGTATATACTTAAATCTTAACGCAAGAAGAAAATTAATGAGAAATAGAAGTATAAAAGCAAATGTTAATATCAACAAATTTGAATTTCGTATAATCTCAAAAATCTCTTTATAATTTAATTTTCTTGCAATTAAATAAATAAAAAAAATGCTAATAAATACTCTGAATATTGTAAAAATTATATTTTTTTTCACTTTTTAATCAGTTGAAGAAATGTAATTGCAAATTTTTCTGCTGCTTCGGGTCCATTTCCAGTTACTATATTCCCGTCTATCTCTACATCTTTTCCTGTATATATTGCTCCATTTTCTTTTAAAATATCGGTTGTGGAAGAATAACAGGTTGCCTTTTTCCCTCTTAAAATTCCTGATTTTGCAAGAATACCTGGTGCAAGACATATTGCTCCAATAATTTTTTTGTTTTTATAAAAATCCTGAGCAAGTTTTATTGCATAAGAATTATTAAATAGAGTTTGGGAACCAGTACCTCCAACAAAGATTACGCCTTCATAATTTTTTACTTCTATCTCTTCAAAAGTTAAGTTGACATTTACCTTAGCACCAAGCATCCCTTTTGCAATGCCTTTTTTTAGAGAAGCAACATCAACAACTATCCCATTTTTTTCAAGGATATTTTTGGGTATTAAAAATTCCTCATCTCTAAAATTTTCAAAAGCGATAATCATTAAAACTTTTCTATCCTGGCTATATAGCAATAGTGAAAGCAAAATTATAAAAAATAAAAATTTTTTTAATTTCATTTCACACCTTCCTGTTCAGAAATTTCTTTTATTTTATGTAAAATACCATTTACAAATTTGGGAGAATCCTCATCTCCATACTTTTTAGCAAGTTCAATTCCCTCATTTATACTTACTACTGAAGGAATATCATCTCTAAAAAGAATTTCATATGTTCCTATTCTTAAAATATTTCTATCAATATAACTCATCCTTTTAATATCCCAGTTTAAAGAAACATTTGATATAGTATCATCTATTTTTTTTATATTACTTAACACTCCTTTAACTATTTCTTCTGCAAATTTTTTTACCTCTTCTTTTTCATTAAAATGCCCCCAGAAAAAATCAAAATTATCTACATCTTTTTCCTCTTTTATATCCAGCATATATAAAATTTTCAAAGCATATTCTCTACCGACCCTTCTCATTGTTTTTATTTTATCACTTTTAAAGCCAAAAAACTAATGAACATCAACCCATGCTTTATATAATCTCCAGTCCTTATTTAAAAATTCCTCATTAGGCCAGATAAGCACACCTTTATATCCTTTCTCCCATATTTTTGTAAGTTTATCTACAATTGCAGTTGGTTCAAGTTCTCCTATAATAACAGGTCTATCAACAAAAAGGTTATAAAAATGGATATCAATTGAAGAATGATTTTGAAAACTATCATAATAATGGAACTGATAAAAATCAAAATTGAATTTTTTATAATTTTTAAGTGAATTTTGAGAAAATGAACCCACTGTAACTGGTTCATTTTTTCTATGCTTTTTAATTATTTTGATAAAAGAATTAATAAAAATTTCTAATTTTTCTTGATTAACATTCATATGTTCTGGTTCATTTATAATATCCCAACCATAGATAACATTTTTACTTTCAATTTTTTCAAAAAAAGTTTCAAAAAGTTTTAACAATTTTTTTTGAATCTTAAAATCATAAAAAATTTCTTTATGTTCACCAACTGGAACTCCATTTTCAGAACTTACTCCATCACATATTGTATAATCAAAAAGGACAGGTAAAATTTTTATATTTGTTTCTTTTGCTGTCTCAACAAGGGTCTTAAAATCATTATAAACATATTCATCAAAAAAACAATTTCCAAATTTATCAAAAATTACGCCGCTTCTAAAATCACAGAAAAGAAAAACCCTTATCACTTCCATTCCTGAATTTTTAAAAAACATAAATTTATCAAAAAGAATATTTTTATTTGAAGAAAATCCACCATGTTTTTCTTTTTCCCAAGGATTCCTTCCAACATCCCATCCATAATTTATCCAGGGTAAATTAATTCCTGAATTGTAAACAAAATCAGTATTTCTCAAGTTTATCTCTTCTATTTTTTCGCCATCCTTAGAAATATATATTTTCCTGCCATTATTATCAAAAACAACAAAATGATAATAACCCTCTATTAATATTTTCCTTAAAAGTTGCAAAGAATATATTTCATAAAATAAAATGATAGATGTTTTATTTCTATGATATAAAACTCCAATTACTGAATTATTAGGATGCCAAAAAATACCTTTTAAATCATTTTTCTGATTCTCAGGTAAAGTTTTTATTATATTAAAAATCTCTCCTGTCTTTAAAAATATACCTATTTTCCCAGAATTGTATGGTTCAATTTCTTTTGCATAAAATTCCATATTTGGCGAAAATGCAATCTCCTCGGGATTTGTTTTCCCGGAGGGCGAAAATATTGCATCTTTTCTATCAAAAATATTTATTATTTCTTTTTTTTCATAAGAAATTTTTGAAATACAGCCATACAGAGTTATTAGTGAAAGAGAAAAAATAATATATTTTTTCAATTTATTTTTTCTTTTCCTCTTTTTCAAGAACAAGTTCATATTCTTCGTAATCTTTAAGAAGTTTTATAAGTTTTTCCGCTTCGGAAGGAACATTAACTTTTTTGTCAAAAAGTATATCTTTTAATCTTATTCCTTTTTTTCCATAAAATTCTTCATTTGCTTTATTATCAGCAAAAAGAACTCCTCCTTCAAGGGCAATTCCACCAAAAATACCCCTACTTCTTCCATAGGCAAGAATACCTGCTCCAGGAGCAAATTTGCCTTCAAAATCTCTACCAACAGGACCTGCAGCAATTCCAATATCAGCACCAAGTTTAACCTTAGAAGACAGAAGCATTTTCAAACCAATTTCATTCATAATTAACAGAATTAAATCTGTAACCTGTGCTCCTATCTGCCATCCAAAACTAACTTGAGCAGTTGCAATAAAACCAGGAGCACTCCACTGACCTGTTTTTTTATCTCTTGCTATTACTATTCCTTCTCCTCCTTTCCCACCAAAAATAAAGCCACCTTTATACTGTCTTAAAAAAATTATTCCATAACAACTTTTAACAAGTGATAGAGGAATTGCAACATCCGGCTGATTTAACATATACTCAAGTGTGTTTTCTGCTATTTTTATTCTTTTCAAATATCTTTCTTTATTCTCTGCAAACGATAATTTAAAAAACAATAGAAAAATAAATACAAAAACTATATTTTTTGCTTTCATCTGTTCCTCCTGTTTAAAAGTTTTAAAATTATTTCCATTTAAGGCAATCCCTCAACTGCTATAAATGTTCCTTTTGGTGGAATAGAAATACCATTTTCTTTTTTCATTATCTCATATTTTAAAATATTAAAGTCCTTGTCAAGATAATAAATTTTGATATCTTCTTTTACAGAGCCATAACCTTGATCTTCATTTGTAAAAACAACATTTTCTCCAACATTAGGAAAAATTATTATGGTCTTGTCCATTTCTTTCAAATCAGCACCTGCAAATCCCTGATTTGATAATATGGGCTTTGCAATTAAAATCCTAACATTTCTAAATTTCATCTGTGGCCATTTTTCAAATTCAATTCTCTGTTTTTTTAATGAAAATAAACTTCCACAGATAAATCCAAATAAAAAAATAATAAAAAATTTCTTGCCCATATTTATTTATCTCCAGTAATTGCTATAACTTCAATTTCAATTAAAACATCCTTTGGCAATCTTGAAACTTCAAATGTGCTTCTTGCTGGTTTATTTTTAAAATATTTACTATAAACCAAATTCATCTTATCAAAATCGTTTAAATTCTTTAAAAAAACAGTTGTTTTCACAACATCATCAAGAGATGCACCTGCCTTATCTAAAATGTTTTTTATATTCTCTATAACCTGTTCTGTTTGTATAGCAATATCTCCTTTTACAACTATATTTGTTTCTGGATTTATAGGTATTTGTCCTGAAACAAAAATAAAATTTTTCCATTTTACTGCCTGAGAATATGGACCAATAGGCAAAGGGGCTTTTTCAGTTATAATTCTTTCAAACATTTCTCTAACTCCTCTTTTATTTTATCTTCGCTTTGTTCAACTTTTTTCCCCTGAATTTCAATTTTCCCTATTAAATTTCCACCTTTTTCTTTTACAATCTCTTCAAATTTCTTCATCGCATTACTTTTTGCAAATCCACTTCCATAAGTTGTAAATAAAAAAACATTTTTATTAGAAAGATTACATTCTTTCAAAAACGAATTAACAATAGGTGTAATCTTTCCAGCCCATACAGGACTTCCTATAAAAACAACATTATAATTTTCAATCTGTGGTGTTTTTTCAATATGATATGTTTTTCCTACTAATGCTTCAAAACATTGCCTCAAAAAACTCTTTTTTTCACCAGATGGCAACCTAAATGAACTAACTTCAATACCTTTTGTTTTTAATATTTTATATATTTTTTCTGCCACCTTTTTTGTGTTGCCAGTTAGAGAAAAATAAATTATAATTATCTTCATTTGTTAAATTATATCATAAAGGAAAAGAAAAATGGAAAAAGAATTTTCATTTGTAGAATTTTTGGTTCTATCTAAAGAAAAGGATGCATCAGATATTCATTTACAGGTTGGTTCAAAACCATTACTAAGAATAAGAGGAGAAATTGTTAGAATTGAAGAATATAGAAAAATCAATGAGGATGATATAAACAGAATAATACTTGAATTTTTACAGGAAAGAGAAAAGAAAATTCTTGAAGAAACAGGAAATATTGATACTTCTATGGGATTTCATGATGTTGGTAGATTTCGCGTAAATATTTTTCGTCAAAGAGGAACTTTTGCTCTTGTTGCAAGAAGAATATCAACTACTATACCTGATTTTGAAACTTTAAACTTACCTGAAAGCATAAAAAAAGTCTGCGATTTTTTAAACGGTCTTGTTCTTGTTACAGGTCCTACAGGGAGTGGAAAATCAAGTACTCTTGCAGCAATTATAAACAAAATAAACAAATCACGGCTATGTCATATTTTATGTATTGAAGACCCAATTGAATATCTTTATAAAAATGATAAAGCAATTATTACCCAAAGAGAAATTGGGATAGATGTTAGAACTTTCAAAGAAGGTTTAAAATATGCAGTAAGACAGGACCCTGATGTTATACTTGTTGGCGAAATAAGAGATGAGGAAACAGTTGAATTTGCAATACATGCAGCGGAAACAGGCCATCTTGTTCTTGGAACTCTACATAGTCAAAATGCAACTCTAACAATAGGAAGAATTTTAAACTTCTTTCCTGAAGCAAGACAACCACAGATAAGAAGGGATTTAAGTTTACATTTAAGATGTGTAATATCTCAAATGCTTCTACCATCAATAAAAGAAGGGGTTCAAAGAGTGCCTGCTGTTGAAATAATGTTTGTAAATTCATTGATATCTCGTCTAATAGTTGAAGGACAAGATGGGAAAATACCGAAAGCAATAAAAGCAGGGAAAAATGAAGGTATGCAGGATTTTGAAGATTCTCTTTTAGACCTTTATAATAAGGGCTTTATTGACAAGGAAACTGCCTTAAAATATGCAGAAAATCCAAACTCTCTTGAAATGAAGATGAAAGGAATATTTCTTGCAGAAGAAGGTGGAATTGTTATTTAATATTCTCTTAAATTAACTGCAGTTTCTACAAAAATCCTATAATTTTCAATATGTTTTGGTAATAATTTGGACCATGTGCCTGGAGAACTTGTTGGAGACAGAATAAATCCACCATCGGGTTTTCCTTCATCTATAATCTTTTCTACAACTTCTTTCATCTTTTCTGGAGGTAAAATATCAAAATAGCCATCTTCAATTCCTCCTTCAAGACACATCTTGCCATTACTTATTTCTTTCATCTGTTTTAAAGTTATTTTTGAAACAGGAGGTGGTTCAACAGGATTTAAACAGTCAACTCCCATTTCTATAAAATCCTTCAAAACAGGAGCCATATCCCCATGACAGTGAACCCATACAAGTTTATTTTCATTATGGACTAAATCAACTATTTTTTTATCATAATCAAAAACAAATTCTCTGAAATCCTTTAAGGAAGCAAGTGGAGGAATACATAGTTCAGGACCAACATATCCAAAACCATCTCCTATTTTTTTTGAAAGAATATATTTAACATATCTTTCTATTTTCTTAAATTCTCGTTCAATCATTTTATGTAAAATATCTCTATGGTCATAAAGGAAATAACTAAAGGTTTCAGACCCCATTAATCTGTGGACAGTATACATAGCTTCATCAATACTTACCAATATAAGTGCTCTTTCTCCAATTTTTTCCTCAAATTCAAAATAAGAATCAATTTTTGGCAGTTCATTAATATCTGGAAGTGAAAGATATTTTTCAGCATCTTTTATATCTTCAATAAAATGTTTTATTACCCTTCCTGGAGAACCATCAAGGTTTGTTCTAAAAATTTCAATTAAATCTCCTTTTGGTGTTTTTGTTTTTTTAATTATCTCCTTCCTTTGTTCTCTTTCAATAACTTTCTCCTCTATTTCTATTCTATAAGGTAAAGATGGTTTTTCTTCCTGTTTTGGTCCCCAAAATTCAATACTCTCAAGGTCATATTTTACAACAAGTTCACATAATGGTTTAAACTTTTCTGTTTGAAAAATAGGACTTACTCCCCAGATTCTTATAGGCATTCTATCTATTTTCTCACATTTAAAAACTTTTTTTAATCTTTCTCTATGCGTCATTTAAATATTTCTTTATACTCTGGAACCACATCAGAAATAAATTTTCTCATACCTTCTGCTGTCTTATAGTGAACAATCATCTCCTTTATTACATAAAATGGAATTGTTGCTATATGACATCCTGTTAGTGCAATTTCTTTCACTTGTCTGGAATTTCTTATAGAAGCAGCAATAATTTCAGTTTTAAAATTGTATTTATTAAAAACATCAACAATCTTTTTTACAAGGTCAACTCCACTTACAATCCCTTCATCATTTACAATTTCTTGATTTAACTTTATTCCGTTTTCAGGAAAATACGCGTCTTTTTTAAAATCTCTCCATCCAATTTTATTCCTTAAATAATCATCAATTCTACCTGCAAATGGACTTACATATCTTGCTCCTGCCTTAGCTGCTAAAATTGCCTGTTCAACTTTCATAATTAATGTTACATTTACAGGTATTCCTTCTTTTGATAGTTTATAAATTGTCTTAAGGCCATCAAAATCATCCTTTTCTTCACAACTTGGATTCACTGGTATTTTTATTACAACATTATTGGCAATTTTATTGAATTTCTCATATAAAATTTTTGCTTCTTTATACATGCTTTCATAGTCAGTTCCTATAACTTCTAAACTAACAGGATATGGACCAGTAAACTCAAGTATCCTTTTTATATAACTTTCAATATCTATTTTCTCACCTTTATTTTTCAATTCTTCAACAGCAATTTTTATAAGAGAAGGATTTGTTGTAACTCCATCAACTATTCCCCAGGAAAATGCAGTTTCTATCTCATCTATCTTTGCAGTATCTATAAAAATTTTCATATTTCCCTCCTGTGTTCAAAAATTATATTTCACTTTTTTCTTTAAATCAATTAAAATTAATTTTATGAAAATAGTTATATGTCCAAATTCTTTTAAGGGTTGCTTAAGTTCTATCAAAGTTGCAAAAATCATTAGAATTGAAATCAAAAAATTAATTCCATCGGTAGAATTAATAAATTTTCCAATTGCTGACGGTGGAGATGGAACACTTGAAGTATTAAAAAATGTTATTGGTGGGAAATTTATTGAAGTTAAAGCAAGTGACCCTCTTTTAAGAAAATTAAAAACAAAATATATTAAAAATAGAAAAAATGCTTATATTGAAATGGCCAAAGTTTCGGGTCTTTGTTTGTTAAAAGAAGATGAAAAAAATCCATTAAAAACAACAACATATGGACTTGGAGAATTAATTTTAGATGCGATAAGAAGAAAATGTAAAAAAATCTATATTGGAGTTGGAGGAAGTGCTACAAATGATGGAGGGATTGGTGCTTTAACTGCTCTTGGCTTTAAATTTATTGATAAAAATGGAAAAATTATTTTCCCAGGGAAAGGAGAAGACCTTTTAAATATTGATAAAATTGAATATCCAGAAAATTATAAAGACCTTAAAAAAATTGAATTTATAATACTTTCAGATGTAAAAAATCCTTTATATGGGAAAAACGGGGCTGCTTATGTCTATGGACCACAAAAGGGTGCTGATGAAAAAACAGTTAAAATTCTTGATGATGGTTTGAGAAATTATGCAAAAATTATTAAAAAATACAAAAATATTGATGTAAATAAAATTAATGGTTCTGGTGCTGCTGGGGGAATTGTTGCTGGTTTTGTCTCTTTTTTAGATGCAAAGGTTTTTTCAGGAATAGAGGAAATTTTAAAAATAGGAAAATTTGAAGATAAAATAAAAAATGCCGATCTTATTATAACAGGAGAAGGAAGAATTGATAGACAGACATTTTATGGAAAAGGGGTTGGGGTAATTTTAAAATATTCAACAAGATATAAAATTCCAACAATTATTCTTGCTGGAATTATAGATGAAAATATATATAAATTTATAAAAAGTCGTTATATTTCAATTTTTAGTATTGTACCTGGTCCCTGTTCTGTTGAAAATTCAATTAAAAACTCAGAAAAGTATATCAAGATTAAAACAAAACAACTTCTGAAATTTTTGACAATGAGATTATAAAGAAGTAAATTTATTATTGATGGTTGAATATATTAAAAAAAGAGATGGCAGCATTGTTAAGTTCCAACCAGAAAAGATTGAATTTGCTATTTATAGAGCACTTAAATCAGTAAATATTGATGACTTTAATCTTGCAATAAAACTTACTAGTTGGGTCATAGAAAAAATAGATAAAGAAAAAATCCCAACAGTTGAAGAAATTCAAGATATAGTTGAAAAAGTTCTTATTGAAAATGGTCTTTATGATGTTGCAAAAAGTTATATACTTTACAGAGAAAAAAGGAAACAGATAAGAGAGAGTAAAAAAATCCTTGGGGTTGAGGATAAACTTAAACTTTCAATTAATGCAATCAACGTTTTAAGAAAAAGATATCTTTTAAGAAATGAAAAAGGAGAAATAATAGAAACACCAGAACAACTATTCAGAAGAGTTGCAAAATATGTTTCATCCTGCGAAAAGGAAAAAAGTAAATATGAGGAAGAATTTTATAAAATTATGGCTAATCTTGAATTTCTTCCAAATTCTCCAACCTTAATGAATGCAGGAACTTCTTTGGGACAACTTTCCGCATGTTTTGTTTTACCTGTAGATGACTCTCTTGATGGAATTTTTACAACTCTTAAAAATATGGCTTTAATTCATAAAAGTGGTGGTGGTACTGGATTTTCTTTTTCAAAATTAAGACCAAAAGGAGATGTTGTTGGTTCCACTAAAGGTGTTGCGTCTGGACCTATATCTTTTATGGAAGTTTATGATAAAGCAACAGAAATTGTTAAGCAAGGAGGTAGAAGAAGAGGCGCAAATATGGGTATTTTGAATTATAACCACCCTGATATTTATGAATTTATAATTTCCAAAAGAAAGCATACTCTTACAAATTTTAATATTTCTGTTGCTGTTAGTGACGAATTTATGGAAAAGGTCTTAAAAAAAGAGAAATATCATTTGATTAATCCAAGAAATGGTGAAAAAGTTAGAGAGGTTTGTGCAAATGAAATTTTTGATTTAATATGTCAGACCGCATGGGAAACAGGAGACCCTGGTATTATTTATATTGATGAAATAAACAGAAATAACCCAACTCCAGAAGTAGGACAGATAGAAAGTACAAACCCCTGTGGAGAACAACCTTTACTTGCTTATGAGTCGTGTAATCTTGGCTCAATAAATCTAACAAAGATAGTTGAAGATGGAAAAATAAATTGGACAAAACTTGAAAAACTTATTGAAATTGCTGTAAGATTTCTTGACGATGTAATTGATGTTAATAATTATCCAGTTTTTGAAGTAGAAAAGATAACAAAAGCAAACAGAAAAATTGGTCTTGGAATAATGGGATGGGCTGATTTACTTTTTGAATTAAAAATACCTTATGGAAGTGATGAAAGTTTTGTTCTTGCTGAAAATTTAATGAAGTTTATAAATGAAAAAGCATTTGAATATTCTGTATTAATAGGAAGAGAAAAAGGGTCTTTTCCTAATTTTGAAAAATCAATTTATTATGGGAAAATTGATGCTTTGAGAAATGCAACAAGAACCACTATAGCACCAACAGGAAGCATAAGTATAATTGCAAACTGTTCAAGTGGAATTGAACCAGTTTTTGGAATTGCTTTTATAAGAAATATTCTTGAAGGAGCAAAATTCATAGAAATTAATCCTGTATTTGAGAAAACTGCAAAAGAAGATGGATTTTTGAACTCTTTTGTTATTAAAGAAATCATTAAAACTGGTTCTTTAAAAAATATAAAAAGAATACCAGAAAATTATAGAAATATATTTTTGACTGCTTTTGATATTCCTCCAATTTTACATCTAAAAATGCAATCTGCTTTTCAAAAATATACAGACAATGCTGTTTCAAAAACAGTAAATCTTCCTTATGAGTCAACAATTGATGAGGTCAAAGAGATCTTTATAAATGGGTGGAAATTAAAATGCAAGGGAGTAACTATTTTTAGATATGGTAGTAAAGAAAGTCAGGTTCTTTATTATGGAGAGAGTTTAAAAGAAGAAATTGATTATCTTACAATTGAAGATGAAATATCAAGTTGTTCAAAAGGAATGTGTATTTATTAAAAAGGGTAAATATGGAAAGAGCAAAATGGTGGAAATCATTAGAAAATAAAAAAGTCCAGTGTCAATTATGCAATCATTTTTGTTTAATTAAACCAGACAATGTTGGTAAATGTGGAGTAAGGTTAAATAAAGATGGTGTTTTGTACTCTCTTGTTTATGGTGAAATTATTGCTGAAAATATTGACCCTATTGAAAAAAAACCATTTTATCATTTTTTACCCGGGAGTTATTCTTTTTCAATAGCAACCTGCGGATGTAACTTTTTCTGTCCTTTTTGCCAGAATTATGAAATTTCTCATCCTCCGAAAGAAGGAAAAATCTATACATTAAGGAAAAGGAAACCAGAAGAAATTGTGAAACTTGCAAAAACTTATAAATGTCTTTCAATTTCATATACTTATACAGAACCAACTGTTTTTGGAGAATTTGCTGTTGATACATGTAAAATTGCAAAAGAGGAAGGGCTTTTTAATAATTTTGTAACAAATGGATATATGAGTAAAGAATTTTTAAAAGAAATTTCAGAATATCTTGATGCAGCAAATGTTGATCTTAAAGGAGATGAAGAATTTTACAAAAAATTACCACAAGCAAGTCAGAAATATGTTATTGAAAATATTGAACTTATGAAAAAATTAAATATATGGGTTGAAGTGACAACTCTTTTAATACCTGAATATAATGATAGTGAACAACAGATAAGAGACATTGCAATAAAAATAAAAAATATAGATAAAACAATTCCCTGGCATGTGAGTAGATTTTATCCATCTTATAAAATGTCAGACCATTATCCCACAGAAATAGCAAAGATAAAAAGGGCAAGAGAAATTGGATATGAAGAAGGGCTTTTATATGTATATACCGGGAACATACCAGGAGATGAGGGAGAAAATACATACTGTCCCTATTGCAAAAGTTTATTAATAGAAAGATATGGATATAGAATAATCAAAAGAAACATGAATGTAAATAAATGTGGTTTTTGTGGTAAAATTATAGATGGAATTTTTAAATAAAGGGGGGAAAAATGAATAAATATAAAATTTTTTATGTTTTATTATCTTTTTTTCTTTGCTTATTT